>JAYZGM010000298.1:0-6380 GCA_036336225.1 Acidobacteriota bacterium
CCTCGCACCACCGGTGAGGTGCGTGTCGCATAGGACGTCACCGTCAGAATACTCGCATGTCCCAACAGCCCGGCCCGACGCGAATCGGCCACCTGGACCCGCCGAAAGTGCGCGCCATACACGTTCGGGATCCCGTAGAAACGAGCCAACCTCTCATTCGCGAACGTGTAGGTCGCGGTGAGCAGCTCGTCCAATGGCCGATCGTCCCGCAGCTGATGTTCGAGAAACAGTTCGGTCTCACGTTGAAACGCCGACCGCAGGTTATCGTCGAACTCGGGAAAAGCGCTCGCATCCGGGTCGACTGCCCTCAGATTCCGAAGAAACAACCACTGTCCACCAAAACTCCGCGCCAACGCCGACGCTCGAGGGTCAGCCAACAGACGACGCACCTGATTCGCAAGAACATTCGGGTCGCGTAAGTCGCCGCGTGTGGCCACGTCGAGGAGTTCGTCATCCGGCACGCTGCTCCACAAGAAAAATGACAAGCGGGAAGCGAGCTCGAGATCGCTGATTTCGTAGACCCCATCCGGGCGTATGTTGGCTGGGTCTCGTTCAATACGAAACAAGAACTGCGGCGAGACAAGGAGGCGGGTCAGAGCTTCCTGGACCCCACGCTCGAACGTCCCTGCTTGTCGACCGGCTCGAAAGAACCCGAGCAATATCTCGACGTCCGACTCGGTCACGGGTCGTCGGTAGGCCCGTCGCGCCAGAGTCGTCAAAATCTCCCGGGCGCAGGCGTCCTCGGCTTCCACGGTTGTGTCGGCCGGTTGACAGACAAAGATCCGACGGCGACTCGGTGTGTCCCCGGGCCCGGTCGGGTCGAATGGACCCTCGAGCCGAATCGTGTCGATATCCATCCGCGGAGCTTCATATGTTGAGCTAGTGTGTCGCGGTGGGAGCAACGTCGGGGGTGGCCCTTCGGTCAGGACGCTCTTCTTGACAAAGGCAACGCCTAACGTATGCATGCCGGCCGAAACGGGAAACCGGACCTCCAATGTCTCGTCCGCGGTGAGCTGATACGGGGACGTCCGATAGATCCCCGCCCCCGTGCAGTGCGGCTCATCTGTCTCGGAGTCGAGACACTCGCCACCAATCGGGAAACGGGTGATCCGCCCGCCATCCAGGAACACGTCGATCTCTTCCCGCGTGCGGATGGCCCGAATCTGTGAGTTCGTGTAATTGCGACCGAGACGGATGTTCAGGACATACTCGCCGTCGAGCGGAAAGTAGTGACGAATCGCCGCGCCCCCACGAGTCCCATAGGGTAGATCTTCGCCCATTCGCTCGTTCTGTCGCAGCCCCCGAGAGAGATTGAATGTCTCTATCGAAGGACCGATCGTCGAGTCGCCAACCGCGAGGCCACTGATCCTGCGGGCCGCGACCATATACCGCCCGAGCAGGGTCGGTGACATCGATAGAACTTCAGCGATGTTGTCAAAACCGTGGTCCGACTCGTCCGCTGGTAGTAGCGGCGTCGTATCGATCTCGAGGGCGAGCAGGTCTCGGATGGCGTTGCCGTACTCGAACCTGTTCAGCCGGTGGTCAGCGGGTCGTCCCGGATTTGGATGAGCCATCGCCGCCCGGTCCAGTTCAGTCTCGAGCCACGCCGCGAACGACGCCAGCCTCGACCCACCAGGCCGACGGCGCCCCATGGGCGGCATCGCCCCGGTACGGACCTTGCGCACCACCTTCTCGAACGTTTCCGGCGCCGCCCCCACCTGACTCATGTCAGCCTGTTCGAGGGTGAGCCCTGCGGTCCGTGTCCGGTCGTTGTGACACACGACGCAGTACTCGTCGAGCAACGCCTTCGCCTCTGCAGGAGCCGCGGCGGGGGTTGGAGCCGTCGAAACGAGCTGCGCGCCCCCACCTTGGGACGCGACGGCGCTGGACGCATCGGCCAAGAGCACCGTCAGCGCCGAGCAAACGACAAAATTCGCGCCCAACCGGACTGTCAATGGTCGCATGCACACTCCTACAAGCAGGCTCACCCGGGGGATGCCCCAAGAGCAGCCCGGGATTAAGGGCAGTTTAGGTGGGCCCATCGGGCGGGTCAAGGACTACCCGCTGCCCGTGCTGAATCGATCGCGCGTGGCAGCTCCTACTTGGGCGCCGGCGGGAACACGTTCACGCGGTTGCGGATCGGCGGGACCGTCGTGAGAAACTCGTAGATTGTGGTCAGGTCCGGCTCGTTCATCCCCGCATACTATGTCCAGGGCATGATGGTATTCACGCCGCAGACACCGGCAGGTCTGACACGTCCGGCGCGACTCGAGAACGTCTTGAACCGTCTCACAAATCTGACTTTGGTCCATCGGACGATTCCCCTGGCGGGATCGGCAAGGAACAGCCTTCCCACGGCGACCCACCATCGCCGTCCCGGCCCAAACAGGAGAGCGACATGTTGACGCGCGTTGTGGTGTCCTGGTTGCTGCTCATGACACAGACCGCCCCCGTGGAGCGAGCCTACGTGTTCCCGCGGGATGATGATGCTACGACACCGTTGTTTACCTTCGAACGCGTGGTGTCGCCGACAAGCGAGGGCACGGTCGCCGAGGTGCGTTTTCGAGATGCCGCCGGCGACGTGGCCGCCGTCGAACAGGTCACGTACGCCGCGGGGACCGTGACGCGCTATGAGCTGGTCCAGTATCAGGTCGACGCCCGATACACCATGACTGTCAATGGCGACCAGGCGGTCTTTGAGAGCGAACGGAAGGGAGAACTATCGCGCACCCGCCGCGACTGGACCGCTGACACCCTGACCATTGACGAGCTCCGCCCTTTCGTCTCGACCCACTGGGACCGTCTCATGCAAGGTGAAACCATCCGGTTTCGTCTCGTCGCTCTGGACCGAGCCCGCATCATAGATTTTCGTCTCACTCGGAAGGAAATCGTGACCTATCAGAACGAGCCGGCGGTGGCGTTACGCATGGAGGCCAGCCGTCTCTTCATACGATGGCTCGCCCCAGAGGTGGACCTGTTCTTCACCCCGGACGGTGAGACGCTACTAGAAAGCCGCGGGCCACTCCCCCTCAAGCTACGAGCAGGGAACGAGTGGATCGATCTAGATGCACGGATGGTCTGGCGCTGAGCCGCCGGCGGCGGCTCGTGGGCTCCTACTTCGCTGGACGCACACGGCGGGTGATGACAACGACTTCCTCACCACCAAACGCGGTTTCCGCCACCGTCAGTCCCATGAATTCGTAGCTATGTTGGCCGGCCTCGGACAGCTCTTCCTCGAGCGTCGAGGTGCGCGTCGTCGCAAGCAACAGGTAGTCGTACTGGAGGGCTGGAGCGTCATCGTCCCGCTCCAGGATGACAACAACCTCTTCTCCGCCAAAGAATGACTCGAAGACGGTCTGACCACGATACTCGAAGCCCTCTCCGCCCGCCTCCTTGAGCTCCTCTTGCATTGTCGAGGTCTGCCCAGTCGCGAGCAATCGATAGACATACCGACCCGAGGTCGCGTCACCACCCCGCATGACCAACGCGACCACCTCAGACCCACCAAAGGATGTATCGCCTCCCATCACCGCCTGGAACCGATAGCCCTGTTCTGCTGCTTCGTTGAGCTCCCTCTCCATGGTCGAGGTCCGCGTCGTGGCAAGCACCTGATACTCGAACGTCCCGGTTGCCGATACATTCGAACTCTGCCCCACTGCGACCGACAGACCAGATGTAACCAGCGCTCCCAATAGACCGATGAAGCCCCATCGCCTGCTCATCACGTCCTCTCCTGGTCCGTCCACAAACTGCAGATCTCACGGCCAATTCCGGCGTCACATAACCAAACGGGCACGAGACGAGGATAACACCCGCACGGCTCCAGAGTTGCGGGCGCGCCCGTCCTGCGCCATTATGATCGCATCGTACTGAGTCATTCGACCGGGTCGCGGCCACTAACGCCCAGGGGAGAGAGACATGCGAATCCGTAGCACGGGACGACTCGCCCTCGCATGCGCCGTCGTCGGGTCACTGAATCAACCCGCCACAGTCCAGGCGCAGACGCAATCCACTGCTGAGACATCTTGGACCGTGTCACGCCTTCCAGATGGTCGACCTGATCTGCAAGGCTTCTGGACCACCCAGACCTTCACACCGCTCGAGCGGCCGGAATACCTCGCAACCCAAGCGTTCTATTCCGAAGAGGAGTGGGCGGCTCTTCAGGCTCAGCTCACCGCCGAGGGGGTCGACCCCCAGGCGGGAGGCGCCAATAGCGTGGCTGACGAGGAGGAGCGCGCAACGTCGCTCTATCAGGAGAATCGGGATCCGTCGTATGTGCACTACGACAATGAAATTTGGCTCCGGACGCCGGTCCCGAAGGGGCTCTCATCGCGTCGCACGTCGCTCATCACAGACCCTCCAGAGGGACGGATTCCGCCCCGCACAGCCGAAGCAGAGCGTCGCGATGCCGCCCGGGCCGAAGCGCGACGGCGAGGGGGCACCTTCGACGGCTACGAGACACGCCCTCTCTCCGAACGCTGTATCGTCTGGCCGCACAATGGTCCGCCGATGCTCCCCCCGGCCTACAATGACATCCATCAGATCCTACAGACACCCGACCACGTGGTCATCTTCACGGAGCTGAACAACAGTCTGCCCCGGATCATCCCCCTCGATGGACGACCATCGCTCCCCGCACAGATACAGATGATCACTGGCGACTCGCGTGGCCGGTGGGAAGGTGACACGCTGGTCGTCGAGAACGCGAACTTCACCAACAAGACCCGGTTTCAAGGGTCGACGGCGTCGTTACATGTCGTCGAGCGATTTACCCGGGTGGGTGCGGATCAGATTCGATACGAGTTCACGGTCGAGGACCCTACCGCATGGACTCGGCCCTGGAGCGCCGAGATTCCGATGATAAAAACTGACGGACCAATGTATGAGTATGCGTGCCACGAGGGTAACTACGACGTGCGCCACATCCTCGAGATCAACCGGAATCTGGAAGCCCAGGAGGCCGGCGCGTCCAAGTAGACCACCCCATGCTCCGTAGGATTCTCATTCTCGTGCTCATCGTGCTGAGCGGGGTGCCGACCTTGTCGGCCCAGTTCGGTTTTCGCGGCTATGGTCTCTGGGGGCGACCGGAGCTCCCCTACGACGGTCGCGTCACGTTTGTTCGGCTACGGTGGACTTCCGGGACGTTCGGCGCACGCCCGCAGGGCATGGGCGTCAACATGTGGCTCCACGAATTTCCCGGGGCCGAAGCCAACTTGATGTCTGTCTTGGGGGAGTTCACCGCGGCTAACGCCAGAACAGACGGAAGCTTGGTGCTCCCATTCGACGACCCGAATCTCTTCAAGTACCCGATCGCCATGCTCTGGGAGCCGGGATTCTGGCTGATGACCGACGAACAGGCAGTCACCCTGGGGAGCTATCTCCGAAAGGGTGGTTTTTTAATTATTAATGACTTTGAGGGTGCCCAGTGGATCAACTTTGAGGCTCAGCTGAAGCGGGTCCTGCCAGATGCCCAGCTGATGACGTTGGACATCACCCATCCGATCTTCAACTCCTTCTTTGACATTGCCGAAATCGACAGACCGAACCCCATGAATCACCACCTGGGTGGACTCACCCCAGAGTATTTCGGGGTCTTTGAAGACAATGACCCCAACGGTCGACTGATGGCGATCGTCAACTACAACACCAATCTGGCTGAGTACTGGCAACTCGCTGGACGAGGGCTCTTCCCAATCGACGCCGAGAACACCGGCTTTCAGATCGGCGTGAACTACATCATGTACGGCCTCACCCACTAGCTCAGACGGATTTCCCACCTTCCCGATCGCCCGCCAGCGTCATACGGTGTCCGAAGTGTGTCGTCACGGTGAGCCATGTCAAACCGGCCCGCGCGGCGAGCCCGGCCAGCTCGTTTGGACGAAAGGCCCGTTTCACCGACAACGGCCCGTCGTGGCGTACTACGGCGTTTCCGAATCTCGTAACGAACCAGCTCCAGAGATACGCTCGACGCCGACGGATCAGGTCGTTGATGACGATGCCACGGGTCACGAATCGGTCAAACATGCGCAATATCTGCACGACTTCGTCGTCCCCCAGATGATGGAAGAACAACGTGCTGATGATGTAGTGAAAGCTCCTCTTGGAGAAGGGCGCTTGGTGCACATCCGCGCACACAAAACGCAAACGCGGGTCGTCGGCCGAGTGACGCCGCGCATAGTCAAGGGCCGCCGGACTGATGTCGAGCGCGGTAACCCGGACATCGAAGCCCTCAGCCCGGCCCCAGGCGACAATGGCACGCGCGATGTCGGCCCCACCGCAGGCCACGTCAAGCACTTCGATACGGGCCCCGTCTGGCCACTCCCGGCTGAGGACGTCAAGCCGCTGCAACGTCGCCCGGGTCCCACCCAACCACCGATTGA
>JAYZGM010000299.1:0-17644 GCA_036336225.1 Acidobacteriota bacterium
GCTCGAGATACAGCTTCGAGCCAGGGGTGCGACACGCGCCCCGATTGAGGAGGCCGATGCGGTGGTGGTCAACAGCTGCTCGGTGACCGCCACTGCCGACCACGGGGCGCGCCAGACGCTGCGACGGGTGGCTCGACTGAACCCCGAGGCCCAGGTGGTGGCTACCGGATGTTACGCCACCCGTGCCGGTGATGAGATTGCGGTGCTGCCGGGGGGACCCGACATAGTGCCGAATGACGAGAAACACACGATCGTTGACAGGTTGATACCAGCCGCGCCCACGACCGCCGAGCGTTTCGCAGACGGGCCGGGCGCCTGTGGCGGCACAGTGTCGCCCGGTGTTGTTGGCCGCGTCGCGTTCATGCTGCGCGTTCAGACCGGATGCGACGAGCCATGTGCTTATTGCATCATTCCCTCCACACGCGGCCGGGGTCGCAGTCTTGCCGCATCCCACGTGATGGCGGCGGTGGACCACGCGGCGGCAAATGGGTTCCGCGAGGTGGTCTTGACCGGTGTGCATCTCGGGTCGTACGGGCGAGACCTCGAGCCCCGGTCTTCGTTGGTGCAGCTACTGGAGACGCTCGACGGTCATTCCGCCGACGTGCGTTTTCGTATCAGCTCGCTCGAGCCGATGGACTGTCCCACGGAGCTCATCGACCTCGTGGCCGGGAGTGGCCGGTTTGCCCCGCACTTTCATCTCTCGCTGCAACACGCCAGCGATGCCGTCCTGAGGCGCATGCGTCGCCCGTATCGATTTGACGACTACCGACGGGTGGTCGACCACGTGCGCGACCGCATGCCACATGCGGGGATCGGTTCCGATCTGATCGCCGGGTTTCCGGGCGAGCGCGAAGAGGATGCCCGCAAAACGCACGATTATCTCGCTACGAGTCCTCTCACCTACGTGCACGTGTTCCCCTACTCGCCACGGGTGGGGACAGAGGCGGCGGGACTATCCGATCGGGTGCCAGGTCCCATCGTGCGCGAGCGCGCGCGGGCCCTGCGGGAGGCTGGCGCCGCACGTTCCCGAGCGTTCCGAGAGAGTCAGGTGGGTGCCGTCCGACCTGGACTGACACTCGAGGGGGGCTCGGTCGTCGTGACCGACAACTATTTAAAGGTGAGAATCGTCTCAGAACGTTCTGGGAACCAGCTCGTACAGGTTCGCATTACGAACGCTGAACCGCTCACCGGTGAGGTGACCGACATGGTCCATTCTCGACCCTTGTAAGCGGGTCCGACCCCTGCGACCGAATGGGGCGATCCGGCGACTTCTTCGGTGGTCGCGAGCCGCGAAGACCGCCATATGATCGGTTAGCATCCAATGCCTATTCTGATCCGTCTGTCGTCGCGCTATGCGACGTCGAGACGCAAGGAGACCTCATGAGACTGTCAACGACACTGCTGGTCGCGCTTGCCTGCGGCGTGATCATGTCAATGTCAGGATCGGCGTTTGCCCAATACGGCGCCCCGAACGGTGAATGGCCGGTCTATGGCGGGGACCAGGGTGGAACCAAGTATTCTGCCCTCGACCAGATCGACGGCAGTAATTTCAGCGATTTGCAGATTGTCTGGCGGTGGGATTCGGTAGACGCCGCACTTGACCTGGAGACGTTACGGGAGCGGTTGGGCCAGATCTCGATTAGGGGGTTTCAGGTGACGCCGTTGATGATCGACGGCACGCTCTATTTATCGACCGCTATGTATCAGACCGCCGCGATCGACGCCGGTACCGGCGAGACCAAGTGGGTCTATGACCCGAGGGTGTACGACGGTGGGCTCCCGACGCACGGGTATGGGTCGCGTGGCATCGCCTACTGGTCTGACAGTGAGACGGACGACGAGCGGATCTTTTGGGGCACCACGGAAGGCTATCTCCACGCGGTGGACGCCAAGACGGGAGAGCCAGTACTCGGTTTTGGCGCGAATGGTCGGGTTGACCTGACCGAGGGCATTCCCCGTGCTACGCGGGGTGATGTGAACTATCAGGGACGCAACTTGTTACAGGTGAAGTCGCCGCCGGTCGTGTTACGGGACGTGGTCGTGACGCCGACCATCATTTCCGACTTTGTCATAAAAAAGGAGGCGCCACCGGGGTGGCTCAAGGGGATCGATGCTCGCACCGGAGACACGAAGTGGGTCTTCCGCACGGTACCGCAGGCGGACGATTTCGGGTCGGATAGCTGGCTGAACGAGTCCTGGCGATACTCGGGGAACGCCAACGTGTGGCCACCGATGGCCGCCGACGAAGAGACCGGCTACGTGTTTCTTCCGATCGGGACCCCCACCAGCGACTACTACGGGGGGCATCGTTTGGGGGACAACCTGTTTGCCGAGAGCGTCGTCGCGGTTGATATGGAGACCGGACAGCGGATGTGGCACTTCCAGGCCGTGCACCACGGCGTGTGGGACTACGACTTTCCCGCTGCTCCGACATTGATCGATGTCACGGTGGACGGGCGGTCCATCAAGGCGATTGCCCAAGTGAGCAAGCAGGGGTTTACCTATGTGTTCGATCGGGTGACCGGGGACCCGGTCTGGCCCATCGAGGAGCGTCCAGTCGAGACGGACACCGATCTCGAAGGTGAAGTGCTCTCGCCCACCCAACCGTTTCCAACGAAACCGCCACCCTTCGAGTATCAGGGCATCAGCATCGATGACCTCGTTGACTTCACCCCGGAGATTCGTGCTCTGGCGGTCGAGGCGGTGCAGAACTTCCGACTGGGCGGGTTGTTCACACCGCCGATGCTCAGTGTGGACGGCGGGCTGCAGGGCACGATTCAGCGACCACATATCGCGGGTGGGGCCAGCTGGAGCGGTTCGGGCGCCGATCCGGAAACCGGCATCCTCTATGTCCCGTCCGAAAACCGATTCTCGGTGCTGAAGTACTACACGCCCGACCCCGCTGAGGGTGGGAATCTTCGCTATACCCAAGCCGACTTCGACAGCGGAACGCAGCCGGCGATGCCCCAGGGATTGCCACTGCTCAAGCCGCCGTACTCACGAATGACCGCCATTGACCTGAACGAAGGCGATCACGCCTGGATGCAGCCGAACGGCGACGGGGACCGGTTTCGAAATCACCCCCGGCTTCGTGATCTCGACCTCCCCCCACTGGGAGGCGAGGGCCACGGGGGGCCCTTGGTGACAGAGACCTTGCTCATCAGCGCGTTATCGGCGGGAGGCTCGGATGGTGGGCCCAGGTTGATCGCGCGCGACAAGACGTCGGGTCAGATCGTTGGGTCGGTCGATCTTCCCGCGGGTGCCATCGGGACACCGATGACCTATCGGCACGACGACGCGCAATACGTGGCGTTGACGATTGGGGGTGAGGTGCCACAACTGATCGCGTTGGCGCTGCCGTGACGGGGTGGTTAGCCCCTCAGGAGCTCGGCGACGCGTTGGGCTGAGGACTGACCAGCGCCGTTTTCCACCATGAGCTGACCACACGCGGCCCGGATGTCCCGACCGCGACTCTTGCGGACCGAGACGATCAGGCCTGCAGTGGCCACGCTACGCGCGAAACGATCGATCCGTTGGTCGGAGGGCCGGGAGAACGGGATGCCCGGTGTGGCGTTGAGCGGGATAAGGTTGACCTTTGCCCGCAGGCCGTGCAGGAGCTTGGCCAGCCGCTGCGCATCTGCCGGTGTGTCGTTTACTCCCTCCAGCAGCACATACTCGAAGGTGACCCGGTGACGGTGCTTCAGCGGGAGCCGCTTGCAGGTGGCAATGAGGTCACGGAGACGTTGCTGACGGCTGGTCGGAATCAGTTGGTGACGAACCGCGTCGGTGGTCGCGTGTAGCGATACCGCTAGGTTCGGCATCCATGGTTCCGTGGCCAGACGTGCGAGTGCAGGCAGGATGCCGACGGTTGATACGGTGATCCGTCGTGGGCTGAGCGCGAGCCCGGCCGGGGACGCCAACATCCGAAGCGCCTTCATCGTGGCGTCATAGTTGTGCAGCGGTTCGCCCATTCCCATCAGGACAATGTTGAAGCGGCGCTCCTGAACATCCAGCTCCCGAGCCAGCACCCGGACTTGTCCCGCGATTTCCCCCGCGCTGAGATGGCGCGTGAGGCCCATCCGTCCTGTCAGGCAGAACTCGCAGCGCATGGCGCATCCGACTTGCGTCGACACGCAAAAGGTCCTTCCTGGCGTGTCCGGAATAAAGACGGATTCGATGGTGCGTCCATCTGTCAGCGAGAACAGGAACTTCTCGGTGCCGTCGGATGAGCGTTCTCGGTTCGCGATCTGTGGGGTCGAAAAGGCCAGGGTTTCTGCGAGGGTATCGCGCAGACGTCGCGAGAGGTCGGTCATGCCGTCGAATTGTTCCAGCCCCCGCCGATACACCCACCGATAGATCTGACGTGCATGAAACCGCTCGGCGCCGTGGGTCGCGAGCAGCGATTCAAGCTCGTTTGGTTCCAGCTCGGCCAAGTCCGGGGCGGGGTGGGCCATCGGCCAACAGTACCATGCTTGCGTTCGGACGTTACGGACCAGCGGTTGCCGAGTCGAACCAGCACGTGTTAGACTAAGAAACTTGGCATAGGCTCTTAATTCCTTTTAGAACAACTATTTACGGTAACTATCGGTCACGCCATTTCGGTCGTCCACGGCTCGGCCGCGACTAACGCGGCTTGGGGGTGCGGAGTGAGGGGGAGGGGCCTCGCGTAGCACCCGAGAGGGGTTCGGGGCGAAGTCCAGACTACATAACGATGATTGTCCGCGAGCAATTCGATAACGGGCTCTGTCTCTTGACCGAGTCGATGCCGGATGTACGTTCGGTCAGCTTTGGCGTGTGGCTGAACCGTGGCTCCCGGCACGAAAACGCGACCCATTCCGGTATTGCCCATTTTGTCGAGCACATGCTCTTCAAGGGCACTGACACACGGTCGGCCCAAGACATTGCCCAGGAGATTGACTCCATTGGCGGTCACCTTGATGCGTTCACGGCCAAGGAGTGTGCCAGCTACTACGTGAAGGTGCTCGATGAGCATCTTCCGCGCGCGGTTGATGTGTTGTCCGATTTGTTGCAGCGCCCAGCATTCGACGCGGGCGAGATCGTGCGCGAGAAGAAAGTAGTGCTCGAAGAGATCAAGATGGTGGAGGACACGCCGGACGATCTCGTCCACGAGCTGTTTACTCAGCGCTTCTGGTCCGGTCATCCTTTGGGGCGGCCGATACTCGGCGTGCCGGCCACCGTCGGTCCCCTCGATAGCGACACGCTTCGTGACTATTTCCGCCGGGTCTACACGGCCGACAATCTGGTGGTAGCGGCGGCCGGGAACATCGAGCATGCTGGGGTTCGGGACTTAGTGGCCGAGGCGTTTCGGGGAGTGCCTGCCGGCGCCGAACCCGCGCCGATCAGCGCGCCGTGCTCGGTTCCCGGGCTGGTGGTGCGTGACAAAGCGCTCGAGCAATGTCATCTCTGTCTGGGTGTGAGCGGGTATCCCCAGCAACACGACGACCGCTATGTGTGCTACGTGCTGAACATCGTGCTCGGTGGGTCCATGAGCTCGAGACTGTTTCAGCACATCCGGGAGCAACGGGGTTTGGCCTATTCCGTCAGCAGTGGCCTCATGTCGTATCGCGATGGTGGGGCGTTGACGATTTACGCTGGGTGCGATGCCCACGCCGTCCGGGAAGTCATGGAGCTCACCGTGGCCGAGCTGCAGACGCTTCGCGACGAACAGGTGTTGGCCGAGGAGCTCAAACGGGCAAAGGACCATCTCAAAGGCAGTCTGGTGTTGGGTCTGGAGAGCACGTCGAGTCGGATGTCACATCTGGCCCGGCAGCAGATGTATTTCGGCCGGCAGTTCACGGTGGAAGACACGTTGCGGGGGGTGGAGGCGGTGACGCGCGACGATATCCAGCGCGTGGCTCGAGATCTCTTCCCGCCTGGCGGGCTGTCGGCGACCGTCCTGGGGCCGGTCGCGGGGTTGCAGCTGACAGACGACCTGCTCGAGTTGGCGTAGACGGGAGGCTCTCATCAGCGTTCGGTTGACGGTGCTTGGCAGTGGAAGCGCGGGGAACGCTACCCTGTTGCAGCACGGTGACCAACGGGTCCTGATCGACGTGGGCCTGAGCTATCGTGAGGTGGTGCGCCGCCTAGAGCACAGCGGAGTGTCTCCTGACAGCGTGCGAGCGGTGGTGATCACCCACGCTCATGGCGATCATGTGCGCGGCGCCGCCCTGTTTTCTCGTCGACATGAAGTGCCTGTCCACACCACGGCGGCCACACGCGCCGTCTGGGGAGACATCACGGTCTCATCGTGGTGTGAGCTCGTGTGCGGCACTATACACAGTATCGGCGACTTTCGATTCGAGCCGTTCGAGGTGTCGCACGACGCCGACGCCGAGACGGTGGCCTTTCGTATCGACACGCCCGCGGGACCGATAGGGTTTGCGACCGATGTGGGAGTGGTGACACACACCCTGCGAGACCGGTTCCAGTCGTGTCGGGCACTGGTGATGGAATCGAACCACGCGACCGACCTTTTGTTGGTCGGTCCCTACGCATCATCCACAAAGGCTCGCATCGGAGGCGCGCGTGGTCACTTGTCGAATGAAGCGTTGGCGAGCTTTCTTCGCAATGATCTCGGCTCGTCGGTCGAATGTGTCGTACTGGCGCATCTCAGCCGGGTCAACAATCTGCCGGAACTCGCGGAATTGACCTGCCGGGAAGCGCTTGACGCTGCCGGTCGCGCCGATGTTCGAATTGTGGTTACCGGCCAGGATCGAGTGACCGAGACGGTCGAACTTGATGATCGGTTGGCAGCGTTCCAACACCGAGCCCCGCCCGCGCACCAGGCGGCGCTCCCCTTCTGAGCGAACGAGTGCCAGCGTCACCCCGACCGAAGAGCTGTTTCTTACTCCAGAACGAAGAGTTGTTCGTTACTTCACCGTCATGATTCCCCGGTACACCAATCCCGAGATCGGCGCTCTCTGGAGCGACCAGCGGAAATACGACACCTGGCTGCAGGTGGAGGTCGCCTCCGCCAGCGCCATGGCCGAGGTCGGACTCATCCCTGAAGACGCCGCCCGCGACATTGCCGCGTGCCCCGGCGTCCACGCCGAGCGGGTCGACGAGATCGAGCGCACGACGCAGCACGACGTCATCGCCTTTACCACGGCCGTGGCTGAACAGGTCGGGTCGTCGGCACGCTGGCTCCATTTCGGGCTCACGTCATCAGACGTCCTCGATACCGCGTTGGCGCTTCAGATGCGAGAGGCGTGTGGGCTGATCTTGACTGACCTCCAGGGGTTGCTCGAGGCGGTCGCCGAACGCGCGCGGGAACATCGCGATACCCCGATGATTGGGCGTACCCATGGGGTGCATGCTGAGCCAATGACGTTCGGGTTGAAGCTCGCGCTCTGGTATGAGGAGCTTCGGCGGAATGTGGTCAGGCTCGAGCGGGCTCGCGAGATCATCAGCGTCGGAAAGATCTCCGGCGCCGTGGGGACCTATGCCCACCTCGAGCCAGACATCGAGCAGCGGGTATGCGCCGCGCTCGGCTTGACGCCGGCGCCGGTCGCGTCACAGGTCGTCCAGCGTGACCGACACGCGGAGCTGCTGAGCGCGATGGCCATCGCAGGTGCCTCGGTCGAGAAATTCGCGCTCGAGGTGCGGGGGTTACAGAAAACAGAGATTGGGGAGGTTGAGGAAGGGTTCGCGAAGGGCCAGAAAGGGTCGTCCGCGATGCCTCATAAGCGGAATCCGATCGGTTGTGAGCAGTTGACCGGTCTGGCCCGGGTCTTACGTGCGAACGCGGTCGCGGCGTTCGAGAACGTTGCGTTGTGGCACGAGCGTGACATCTCCCATTCCTCGGTGGAGCGGGTGATCATCCCTGATAGCTTTATCGTGCTCGACCACATGCTGCGGCGGTTTACGAGAATTGTGCGCGCCCTGGTTGTGCATCCGGACCGGATGCTCGACAACCTCGGCCGCTCACGGGGCGTCGTGTTCTCCGGGACCGTGTTGCTCGAGCTCGCCAAACGCGGCGTGTCGCGTGAGCAGGCCTACGAATGGGTGCAACGAACCGCGATGCGGTCGCATGATGAGCAGCTCGATTTTAAGACGTTACTGGCGGTGGATGCTGATGTCATGGGTGTGCTCTCACCCGACGATTTGGAACAGGCGTTCGATCTCGACCAGCAGCTGCGTCATGTTGGGCCGATCGTCGACCGCGTGCTAGCTGACCTGTCCCCCACGACCGCGGCGGGCGGTTTGCCGGGAGGGGCGTGAGTGTGAAGACGAGAGTGTTCGTGACCCTGAAGCCGTCCGTATTTGACCCACAGGGTCGGACGATTGTCCAGGCCTTGGGGTCGATGGGGTATGCCGCCGTTCGCGACGTCCGACAGGGAAAGTATTTTGAGCTTGACGTTGACACCGACTCGGAGGAGGCCGCGCGTATGCTTGCCACCGAGGTGGCCGACAGGCTCCTCGCGAACCCGGTGATCGAAAGTTATCGGGTCGAGGTCGAGGAATAGGGTTCCGCGTCGGTCCGAGAGGGTTCGGGGCGAACAGCCGACTAAAGAAAATCAATGGCCACATTCGCCGTCATCGAGTTTCCAGGGTCAAACTGCGACCACGATGCGTATTACGCGGTCAAGCACGTGCTTGGCCAGCGCGCTGAGTTTGTTTGGCATAAGGACACCGACTTGCGGGGCGCTGATGTCGTTGTGTTGCCGGGTGGGTTTTCCTATGGCGACTATCTTCGGACTGGCGCGATTGCGAAGTTTTCGCCCGTCATGAGTCAGGTGCGTGCGTTTGCCGACGCCGGCGGGCCGGTCATCGGTATCTGCAACGGGTTTCAAGTGCTTCTCGAGGCGGGGTTGCTCGAGGGCGCACTGCTCAGGAACCGTCGACTGAAGTTTCTCTGTCGACACGTCCACGTACGGGTGGAGCAAGTCGACACGCCGTTTACGGGTGAGGCGATGGGCGGACAGATACTGAAGCTGCCGATCGCCCATGGAGAGGGCAACTACTACGCCGCTCCAGAGACCGTGAGCACGCTTGAAGCGAACCACCAAGTCGTGTTCCGGTATTGCGCCGCGGCGGGGGAGCGAAGCGACACCGCCAATCCCAATGGGTCAATCAATGCGATTGCGGGTGTCTGCAATCGACGCCGCAACGTCGTCGGGCTGATGCCCCATCCGGAACGAGCCTGTGAGTCAGCCTTGGGCAGCGAGGACGGCAGAGTCATTCTCGAATCCGCGGTCGCCGCCGTTTTGTCGGCGGGGGTTGCGTGACGGTGCTCGTGGTAGCAGTGCCCGCGCGGGGTGCGGGGCGGAGCCCCGACTAGGTATGGACCAAGCAACCATCGATTCCCACGGGCTGAGCGCTGACGAATATCGTCGGTTGGTCGGTATCCTCAGGCGCGAGCCAACGATCACCGAGCTTGGCATCTTCTCGGTGATGTGGTCCGAGCACTGCAGCTACAAGAGTTCGCGTTTGTATCTCAGCCGTCTGCCGACTGACGGGCCTCGGGTCGTGCAGGGACCGGGTGAAAATGCGGGCGCAGTGGATATTGGCGAAGGACTGGCGGCCGTCTTTAAGATTGAATCCCACAATCACCCGTCATTTATCGAGCCGTATCAAGGTGCGGCCACGGGAGTCGGTGGCATCATCCGAGACATCTTTACGATGGGGGCTCGCCCCATCGCGTTGCTCAACTCATTGCGATTCGGCGGACTGGACGACCCCGAAACCCGGCGACTGGTCGACGGCGTCGTGGCGGGCATCGCGGGGTATGGCAACAGTATTGGGATTCCGACGGTTGGTGGCGAAATCGCTTTCGAGCCGAGCTATGCGGGGAATCCCCTGGTCAACGTGTTTTGTCTCGGGGTGGCGAAGGTAGACGGGCTGGCCAAGGGGCTGGCCTCGGGTGCCGGCAATCCGGTCTACTACGTTGGCGCGAAGACGGGGCGCGACGGCATCCACGGGGCGACCATGGCCTCGGCTGAATTCGACGAGCACTCGGCGGACAATCGGCCGGCGGTCCAGGTGGGCGACCCGTTCATGGAGAAACTGTTGCTCGAAGCCTGTCTGGAAGTGATGCAGACCGACGCCCTGGTTGGCATTCAGGACATGGGTGCGGCGGGGCTCACGTGTTCGACGTGTGAAATGGGAGCGCGAGGCGACGCCGGGATTGAGATAGATGTGTCGCTGGTGCCCCAACGTGAGACGGGCATGAGTGCGTACGAGATCATGTTGTCGGAGTCACAGGAGCGGATGCTACTCGTGGCTAGACAAGGACGTGAGAGCGAGGTCGAGCGGGTCTTTGAGAAATGGGACCTTCACGCGGTGCGTATAGGGCACGTGACCGAAGATGAGGTACTGCGCGTGCGAAATGGCGCGACCGTTGTGGCCGAGATTCCCAATCGTCAGCTGGCCGACGAAGCGCCACTCTATGATCGGCCTACCCAGGTGCCGGGGTATCTCGACGAGGTCCAACAGTTGGCTCTCGAGGTCTTGGCCGCGCCAGGTGAGCTGGTCGGAGCCTGGCGTCAACTGTTGGCGGCCCCAGTCATCGCCAACAAACGATGGGTCTATCGGCAATACGACCACATGGTTCGTACCAATACCGTCGTTGGGCCGGGGTTGACCGCCGGTGTTGTCCGGATCAAGGGCACCGACCGTGCGCTGGCGATGTCGGTGGATGGCAACGGACGTTACACGTATCTGGATCCCCGGGAAGGGGCTCGGTTGGCGGTGGCCGAAGCAGCCCGCAACGTGGCTTGCACTGGAGGTGAGCCGATCGCGGCCACGAATTGTCTCAATTTCGGAAATCCTGAGCGACCCGACATCATGTGGCAGCTGGCGGAGGCGATAGAAGGCATTGGGGAAGCCTGTCGCTCGTTGGAGATCCCGATCACGGGTGGCAATGTCAGCTTGTATAACGAGACGGATGGCGAGGCGATCTATCCGACCCCCGTGTTGGGTGTGGTCGGGCTGATCGAGGATCGCGCGCGAGTGCTGACCCGCGTGTTCCCGGAAGCGGGATTGGATATCGTGGTGCTCGGCGACCCGATGGGCGCGCTTGGGGGCAGCGAGTATCTGAAAGTGTCCTATGAGTTGGTTCGCGGTCGTCCGGCGCCAGTCGACCTTGCTCGAGAACGGGCGCTACAACGTGTACTCGTCGCGATGGCCAGAGAGCGGCTGATCCGCTCTGCTCATGACTGCGCCGAAGGCGGATTCGCCGTCACGCTCGCGGAGTGTTGTATCGCCGGAGCTGGGGTCGGCGCCACGGTCGAGCTGCCACCGGTGGACGGGTCGGATGACCGGTTCGGTCTGGTGCGCGCGCTGTTTGGCGAGGCACCGTCCCGCGTCGTGGTGTCGGTGGCATCTTCCGAGCGAGACCGTCTGTTGGAGGTGGCTCGAGCGGCATCGGTGCCCGCGGTCGTGATAGGCCAGACCGGCGGCGAGCGGGTGGTGATCGGCGTCGATGGAGCCGAAGTGGCCAGCCTTGGATTGGATGAAGCGGAACATGTGTGGGAGCACGGGTTGTCACGACACTTCGAGTCCGTCGATTCCGCGGCATAGCGATACTCTGAGCCACGTTCCTGGAGACAGACAGCAAAATAGCGGACACACATATGTCGAGCGACTGTTTTCACGACGAATGCGGAGTCTTTGGTATCTTCGGACACCCAGAGGCATCGACTTTGACTCGGCTCGGTCTCTATGCGCTCCAACACCGAGGGCAAGAGAGTGCCGGTATCGCCTCGTCCGATGGTGACCGACTGCAGCTGATCCGGGCGATGGGGCAGGTATCGGAGGCGCTCGACGAGAAGGAGTTAACAGCGCTGTCAGGCGAGATGGCGATCGGACATGTGCGGTATTCAACGGCGGGAGACAGCCGCATTGTCAACGCTCAACCGATCCTGATTGACTGCGCCCACGGTGAAATTGCGCTCTGTCACAACGGGAATCTGATTAATTCCGCCGAGTTGCGGGCCAAGCTGGTCCAGCGAGGGCACATCTTCCAGACCAGCAGCGACACGGAGGTCGTGCTCCACCTCTACGCGCGATCCCAGGCGACGAACCCACCAGACGCCATCGTCGAGTCAGTCACACAAGTGCGTGGTGCGTTTTCGCTGGTGCTCCTCACAAAAGAGTATCTGATCGCCGTCCGCGACCCGTACGGCTTTCGGCCGCTCGTGCTCGGTGCCCTTGGCGACGCGACGGTCGTGTGTTCGGAAACCTGTGCGCTCGACCTGATCGGCGCCGAGTATGTGCGGGATGTCGCACCCGGCGAGCTCTTGGTCATCGGACGCGATGGTCAGCGGTCGTATCGACCGTTTCCGCCCGCACAGCCGTCACACTGTGTGTTTGAGCACGTGTATTTCGCACGACCCGACAGTCTCGTGTTCGGAAAGAGTGTCAATGAAGTGCGAACAAACTTCGGCCGGTTGTTGGCCCGCGAGATGCCGGTCGATGCCGATGTCGTGGTGCCGATTCCCGATTCGGGTATCTGTGCGGCGGTTGGCTATGCCGACGCCACCGGTATTCCCATGCGAATGGGGCTCATTCGAAACCACTACGTGGGACGGACGTTTATCGCGCCACAGCAGGAGATTCGAGGATTTCGGGTTCGAGTCAAGCTGAACCCGGTGCGGAGTCTGATCGAGGGAAGACGGGTGGTGCTCGTTGACGACTCCATCGTGCGTGGTACCACGAGTCGTAAGATCGTCGGGATGATCCGAGCCGCCGGAGCCCGCGAAATTCACATGCGTATTAGCTGCCCGCCGACAGTATCGCCGTGCTATTACGGTGTCGACACGCCGCGGCGTTCAGAGCTGATTGGCGCCACACACACCGTCGAGGAAATTCGCGATTTCGTGAAGTCGGATTCATTGGCCTATCTGAGCCTGGCTGGGTTGCGGGAAGCCGTCGGTCAAGAAAGTGGGAACTACTGCACGTCGTGCTACACCGGTGAGTATCCGGTCGAGGGGCCCAAAGATGCCGACGCGTATCTGCAGATGGCCTTGAAGCTCCCCGACGAGTCATGACGAGTCGGATAGCGGTGGCGATGTCGTGCGTGATCGGGCTTGTGCTCGGTGTCGCGACGAGCTGGGGACAGCCAGTTGTGACCGACAGCGAGCTCGTGGCCGCCGTCGACCGGCTTGGGGATTTTGACTATGACATTCGGACGGAAGCCAGCAGTTTGATTCGTCGAATACCTTCCGAGCGGGCGCGCCCGGTGCTCACGGATGCGGCCGCGAGCCATGCCGATGGGTATGTCCGATTCCGAGCGCTTGTGTTGCTGGTTGGGTTCGGTGGGCCAGAAGCACGGAATGCGGTGCTCGACGTGTTAGCCGACCCGAACGATCGTCTCCGCGCGGTGGCGTACGCGTATTTCGGTCACGAACCGGATCCGGGCATGGCGGACTCGTTGCTGGTGGCGTTGGACACTGAGACGTCGGAGTTTGTTCGGCCTGCGCTCATACGTGCGCTCTCCGCCCATGCCGAGGATCCTGCGGTTCGAGACCGACTCCTCGCTGATATCGACCGCGGGGTGGATTTCTTTCGGGGGGCGGTCATCGAGTCGTTCGGAGACCGTCGCGCGGTCTACGCGGTCGATCCGCTGATTCGGATCGCCAGCGAGCCAGGGCCTCTTCAGGACGACGCCATCTTGGCCTTGGCCCGTATCGGGGATCGCCGCGCGGTCAACACACTCGCGGCGTTGCAGGGTCATGATCCAGATCTCGAGCCGCTTGTATCCGCGGCGGCGGCGGCGCTCGATGTGGACAAGGCTGGACATCTTCGGTTCGTTTCCGAGTCGCTTCGCTTTGCCGCCGCGTCCGCAGATCGGCTCGATTTGCTCACGGCCGCCGCGTCCGGTCTCAGCGCGTTGGCGTCGGTAGGAGACACCACGGCCCTTGACGTGCTGTTTGACGTCGGCGTGGACGCGCCGAACGCGTCACGCGACCAGATTGCGCTTGCGGTTGGGACGGTGGCCCTCCGACATCCGACGATGATGTTGTCGTACTTGGAGACCAGCGACGATCTGGCCGGGGCGGCGCTTGTGATCCGAGACGCGTTCGACATGCTCGATGAGGACCTCGAGGAAGAGCGTTTTTTTATGATGGCTCGAACCCGTTTTTGGGCGGCGCCGGAAGGGTCCCGAGCTCGCGTGGTGACGGACACGCTCACCGAGGTTCTGGAGTTTTGACAGAGGATGACACACCGGTCGGGTCTGCCGTCGCAGCAACCGCGTATAAGGCGGCGGGGGTTGATATCGACGCGGGCAATGAGGTGGTACGACGCATTCGGACCCTCGCCCGTGACACATTTACGCCGGGCGTGCTCTCGGAAATCGGTTCCTTTGGCGGCCTGTTTCGCCCTGAGCTGTCGGGTCTATCTGAACCCGTGCTGGTCTCGAGCGCCGACGGCGTCGGCACCAAGCTGAAGCTCGCCTTTTTGACCGGTCGTCACAATACGGTTGGGGTCGACCTCGTCAATCACTGTGTCAATGACATCCTGGTCCAGGGGGCGCGCCCACTGTTTTTTCTGGACTACCTGGCGACAGGCCGGCTTGCACCGGAGATCGCGGCTGACGTCGTTGCCGGATTGGCGACGGCTTGCCGGGAGAACGGGTGTGCGCTTCTGGGGGGTGAGACCGCCGAGATGCCGGGATTCTACGCCGACGGCGAGTATGACCTGGCCGGATTCATCGTGGGGTTGGTCGACCGTGGTCGTGTCCTCGATGGGGCCGGAATTCAACCCGGCGATCGGGTCATCGGTCTCCCCTCGAGCGGGTTGCACACGAACGGCTATTCCCTTGCGAGACACATCGTCTTCGACCGTCTTCACCTATCAGTAGAGGCACGCCCGGAGGGTCTCGACGGTTCTCTCGGCGACGTGCTGCTTCAACCGCATCGGTCGTATCTGAGTGTGGTGCAGCCGGTCTTGTCGGCCACTCCCGGGCTGATCAAAGGCTTGGCCCATGTAACCGGCGGGGGGTTAACCGACAACCTGCCTCGCGTTCTCCCTGATGGTGTGGGCGTCGAGATTGACCGCAGCGCGTGGGCTCCACCGGCCATCTTTCGCTTTCTGCAGCAGGAGGGTGGTGTGTCTGAGACCGAGGCGTTTCGGACGTTCAACATGGGTGTTGGCATGACGATCGTGTGTGCGCCTGAGCACTGCGATGAGCTTGTTTCTCGGCTCCAGGCCTCGGGCGAGTCAGCTGTGGCTGTCATCGGGACCGTGGTCGCCGGAGAACGGATGGTGACCTACGTATGAGCGGTCGTCGGCTCGGAGTCTTGATTTCCGGACTTGGGAGCAATCTCCAGGCGATTCTTGACGCCGTGGCCGCCGGACAGCTGCGCGCCGCGGTCGAGGTCGTGATTTCCAACCGCCCCGGTGCAGGGGGGCTCGAACGGGCTCAGCAAGCAGGTATCTCGACGGTTGTGCTGGAGCACACGTCATTTGACCAGCGCGAGGACTACGACCTCGCACTGGTCACCGAGTTACGGCGCCACGACGTCGACCTGGTGTGTCTGGCGGGGTTTATGCGTCTGTTGAGCGCCACCTTTGTGGAGGCGTTTCCAAATCGAATCCTCAATATCCATCCATCTCTGCTTCCGGCGTTCCCGGGTCTCCACGCGCAAGACCGGGCGTGGCGCCACGGCGTCAAGGTGGCCGGTGCCACAGTGCATGTAGTCATCCCCGAGCTTGACGCTGGGCCCATAGTGCTCCAGTCGGCCGTCCCGGTTGAAGACAACGACACCCCGGACACACTGGCGGCTCGTATCCTCGCGGCTGAGCACCGGATCTACCCTGAGGCGATCGGCATCATGCTCGACGGCCACTGGCGCATCGATGGGCGACGGTTTCTTCGGACAGCCGAACGCTGAGCCAGGCGGAAAAGAGCTCGTTCCGAACGAAGGGCGCACAGCCCCGAACGAAGAGTTCTCTAATTCTTCTGAACAAACAACGAGAGAGTCTGTGTATGTCGTTGAACCAAGGCACTATCGCTGAGCAGTTTGCGTATCTCACCAAAGGCACCGTTGACGTCATTCGAGACACCGAGCTCGGGGCGAAACTGGAGCGGGCGGTCGCGACCGGCACGCCTCTCGTCGTCAAGGTCGGGTTTGATCCAACCGCGCCCGACCTGCACTTGGGGCACACGGTCCTGATCCGGAAGATGAAGCATTTCCAGGACCTTGGCCACACCGTCGTCTTCCTGATCGGTGATTTCACCGGACTGATCGGTGACCCGACCGGGCGGTCGAAGACCCGGCCGCCACTGACGCGGGCCGAGATTGACGAGAACGCCGAGACCTACAAGACACAGGTGTTCAAGCTGCTCGATCCTGAGCGTACGGTTGTCGAGTTCAACAATCGCTGGCTCGGAGCGTTGTCGAGCGAAGAGTGGGTCCGTCTGGCCGCGAGCTACAACGTGGCCCAGATGCTGGAGCGTCGTCATTTTCGACAACGATACGAGAAGGGACAGCCGATCTCGATTCACGAGTTTCTCTACCCACTGGCCCAGGCGTATGACTCCGTGCACTTGGCCGTCGACGTCGAGCTAGGTGGGACCGACCAGCTGTTCAACTTGAACGTTGGGCGTGACCTCATGCCCTCGTACAAATTATCCCCACAGGTCGTGATGACGGTTCCGCTCCTCGTCGGGCTTGATGGGGTCGAGAAGATGTCGAAGTCTGCCGGCAACTATGTGGGTATCACGGAGACACCCGACGACATGTTTGGCAAGCTCATGTCTATCTCAGACGTCCTGATGTGGAGCTACTACGAGCTCCTGACGGATCGGTCGGTGGTCGAGATCGATTCGATGCGTCAGCAGGTGGAGGGCGGAGACCTTCATCCGAAGCGAGCCAAACAGATGCTAGCCAGGCAGATCGTGGCGGACTTCCACACTCCGGAGCAAGGAGATGCCGCCGAGCAGGAGTTCGAGCGTCGGTTCACTAACAAGGCGCTGCCGACCGAGATCGCCGACGAGCACGTGGCCGTGCCGGACGAGGGGTTGCGTCTGTCGACCGTCATCGTCGGGGTTGGCTTTGCCTCCTCTAACAGCGCCGCGACCCGGTTGATCGACCAGGGCAGCGTGCGGATCGATGGGGAGCGTATCGTCGACAAGAGCGCCCGCATCGACTCGACGGCCGAGTCCTTCGTGCTTCAGGTGGGTAAACGTAAGGTCGCCCGGGTATGTCCAGGGAAGTAAGTCCTGTTCGTGTTGAGCGGTTGAGCGGTGGACGACCCGTGCGTTCGTGTTGCCAGCTGGGCAAAAAGGCAAAAAAGTTATTGACATAAGGGCGCATTGTGCTAACCTTACAAGGTTCCCCTGGTGAATGGATTGCTGTCAGGGGGGGCGCGAGAGCGGCCTAGTGTCGTTCGAACGTCGGTTCTTTGAAAACTAGATAGGACGACGAAGCACAATCGTCGAGAATCAGCCTGACACTCAGACTGAACAACAGAAGAGCCATCAAGGTTCTCTGGTTGAAGTTGCCCGCGGGTCACCCGAGATGGGAGGCTCGAGGCCACGTCTTTAACTTGAGAGTTTGATCCTGGCTCAGAATCAACGCTGGCGGCGTGCCTAATACATGCAAGTCGTACGCGAAAGTAGCCTTCGGGCTGCGAGTAGAGTGGCAAACGGGTGAGTATCGCGTGGGTGACCTGCCTT
>JAYZGM010000300.1:0-15790 GCA_036336225.1 Acidobacteriota bacterium
CCTCGGTACGACTCCGGCGGGAGACAAACACGCTCGTATGGGTGAGCAGCGCGCACCATGACGACCACATAGTGCTTCGACGTTCGAATTTAACCGCGCGCTCGTCACTAGGAGGCGCGTTCTCGCCTTCTTCTATCGGAGACACACCACGGCGAGGTCTTGTCTAAGGGGTTCGCGGTCAGCTGCAAGACAACGAGAGTTTGCCGGTGTGCGTACGCAGAAAGAGGGTCCGAACAGGGACCCTCTTTCTGCGAAACGAAACTCCGCTCTGTTCCTCTTAATTTGCGTCGGTGGGCCAGACGACACCCTGATTCTGGGTCGTCACCGGGCCCATGCCTTTGTAGACAAAACGCTGGACCCGTTTCCCCTCGTAGGTCTCGGTGGTGTAGATGTTGCCGGACGAGTCGACGGCGATACTGTGCGCGCCAAAGAACTGCCCGGGCTGTCGGCCACCATCGCCAAAGCTGGTGAGGTGCTCCAGGTTTTCGCGGTCGATGATATGCACCTGCTGATTCACGCCGTCCGTGAGATACATGTAAGCCTGCTCGGCGTCGTGTGAGAAGTCGAGGTCCCAGGCGGCGCCTGAACCGGTCGTGTTCGGCATGACGAGCATTTCGTCGACAAACGTGCCGTCCTTCTGGAACACCTGAATACGGTCGTGTGCCCGGTCACACACATAGATGAGACCGCTGTTCGATACCTCGGCGCAGTGCACCGGGCTCATGAACTGCTGCAGGTTCGGGCCGCCAGGAACATACCGCTCGTCGTGACTGTCATCGGGCTCATTGCCATACGCGCCCCAGAACCGTTTGACGGCGCCGGTCTCGGCATCGACCACCGCGACACGTTTGTTCCCATAGCCGTCGGCAAAGTAGATCTCGTTCGCGGGGCCATCAACCGAGATCTTCGCGATGCGGCCAAAGCTGTCCAGACTGAGACTATCGGGGTCGCGGCCGGCCACGCCAACCTGGAGTAAGAATTGGCCGTCGCGGGTGAATTTCAGCGCGTGGGAGTCACCGCCGCCGTTTCCGCCGACCCAAACATTGTCCATGTGGTCCACGGTGACGCCGTGATTCGATGATGGCCACGTGTAGCCTTCACCGGGGCCACCCCAATGTCCGACCAGGTTGCCCTCCGCGTCGAATTCGAGCACCGGAGGAGCCGGGGCACAGCAGTCCTCGGCAAAAGGAGGATCAGAGATGGCCGGGATTTCGTTGCGGGCCAGCGTGGATGCGCGGTGCACGATCCAGACGTGGTCCTGCGTGTCCACATCCACGCCAATGGTCGAACCAAGCAACCAATGGTTGGGTAGTGGCTTTGGCCAGAATGCGTCCACCTCGAACATTGGGGCCTGAACCCCCTGCGCTTCGGCCGGTGCTTCCAGCGCGTTCCAGCTGTAGCCACTGGCGATGGCCAGGGCCATGAGTGCTGCCGCGGATAGCAGCGCAAATCTCTTCTGGGTCGACATGGTCATCCTCCACTCAGGTGCCGTGTCCCGTGCGTGGGACCTGGCTGCTTCTGAAACTTGAGCGTGTAGGCCGGCATTATGTCATCAAAACGTCGCAATGGGATTGAGCGGCGAGCCCATCCCTTGCTCGATTCTGAGTGGGGCGGCCGTGAACAAGAATTCGTATCGATTCAGGCGCTTGGCCTCCTCGGCGAGTCGTTCGAAATCGAGGTTATCGAAGATCGAGACGCCGAGCGCGACCAGCGCGAGTCGATGCAGTGGGAGCCCGACGCTCTCGGGAAATCCATGGGGCGAAACATCGTTGTACATGTCGTGACCGATGAACGAGACACCCCGTTCTTTAAGAAAGTAAGCCACGTCGGCTTGATAGCCGGCTACGCCTTCGGATGTCGGCCAAGCACCCAGTGCCGCTCTCCGCTTCCAGCGACCCGTGTAGAGTAGGATGACATCCCCTTCGGAGACCCGCACGCCCTGTATTTCTTCGAGCTTCTCGAGATCGGCCCAGGTGATTGCCTCGCCTGGCTGTAGCCATCCCTCGGGTGTCGATCGTCCCGGCAACAAGGTGGCATCGAACAAGATGCCACGGGTCATGATGCCGTCTCGTAGCTCGTGGATGCTCCCTTGTGGACATCCGTTCGCGGCCACGATCGCCTCCTGGCTCACGCCGTTGTAGCCCCGGCCTTCGAACATCACGTGACAGGCAACTGAGTCGAGGTGGCTATGGATCGAACCATGGTAGGTGCCGGTGTATTGGTATCGGTCAGCCGCGCCGGTGTCGCTGACCCTGAGGACTTCGCGGTCGAGGTAGGTACCACCATCCACCGCGTCCTCCTGGATCACGTCGTGAGCGAGGGAAATGCTGATGCCCTCGGTCACGAGCGCGGCGGCCGCCTGGCGTTTGGCGGGGGTGATGAAGTTGGCGGCACCCAGGCCGTCTTCGGGACCCCAGCGTCCCCAGTTCGACAGCTCTTCCATGGCTCGGAGAAAGTCTGCTTCGGTGGTCAGCGACGGCCGCTCCTGGCCGTTCCCGGTCAAACCGGTCGTCGCGATGAGCATCGCCACTATCCACGTAGTGATCCATTCGATTCGACCGAATCCCTGGAGGATACGTTTCGCCCACGTCATCATGATGCGTACTCCGTAATCTGGTACGATGAACGGTTGAATGCTACTTGAACAGACACACTATGACATGAGACGTGCTGCTGACCGGCTAGTGGCGACCATTCTTGCCGCTATCATGCTCGCGACTGCCTGTGGTGGTGCGGATGCGCCGACGTCGTCTCGGCCCGCGAGGGCTCCAGCCCCAGACCCAGCCACGACGCCGAGTCCTGACCCACCGGCACCGACAGCCGATGCCACCGGCGAGACGGTGGCGCAGGTGATCGGCACGGCGCAGGCGGCCACCGGTATGGTGGTCTCGATCGTTCTGCTTGATCCCCACGAGGAGATCGAGGTGCCGCTCCCAGCCGAGACACCGGTCATGGATCAAATCGGGCGGCAGTTCGTGCCCGGATTCATCCTTGTGCGAGCAGGCCAAACCATCAACTTCACGAACAGCGAGGATGAGCTGCACACGGTGCACGTCAAGGATAGTAATGACGAGTCCTTATTCAATGTGGCCACGATGATGGGGTTTACCTACGAACACATCTTCGAAGAGGGAGACGATTACTCGGTGGTGTGCAACACGCACACGGAGATGTTTGCCGACATCCTGGTGGTCGACACCCCTTACGCCGTTGTGGCCGACCGCGAGGGGAACTTCACCGTCTCTGACGTGGTCCCCGGTAGCTACACCGCGGTGGTCATCCACGGGAACGAGCGGACCGAGTATGAGGTCGATATTGTGTCTGGCCAAAACGACCTAAACCTAGCTGACTAAGGTTCTTGCAGGGGCTCCCCGTTTGATGGTTGCCGGATTCGACGGTCCTGTGAGGCCGCTAGAAAATTTCGCGCTGCGGATTTCAGTGGCAGTGGGAGTAGTCGTCCAGTCTCGGGTCCGGGTTGCGCCTGTCTGTGCACCCAGCGAACAGCTTCGTGAGCTGATTCTCCAATAGACACAGCAACGCTGGACGTTGGCCCCTGGTTTTGGACCGAGAGTTCGGTCACGACATGGTGGGTGGCACCCGGCTGGAGGCCGCGGCCGATAAAGATGTCGACGGGTGCGTGGAGGGCGGTTCCGGGATCGTGGGTTGACATCGGCGCCATCGTTCACGGTATTGCGACGGGGAACTGACCCGTGTAGCCTGCCACAAGTCGTCGCGGCCGGCCGTGTCGCGGGCCGATGTCAAGAAAGGGAGGGTGAGATGTACACGCAAGGAGTCAAGCTTAATCGAACACTTTGTGTTCTCCTCGCAGTTGGGTTGGTCCCGGCACTGGCAGCGGCGCAGTCCGACGTGGCTGTGCCACGAACCGCCGAGGGCTACCCGGACCTCCAGGGGGTCTGGGATTTTGGCTCGGTAACGCCCCTGCAACGACCTGCCGCGCTAGCAGGGAAGGAGTTTCTCACCGAAGAAGACGTCTCTGAGCTCGAGGCTCAGGCTGCGGCCGCTCAGGTCGATCGTCTACCGCGCCCCGGTGACCCCGGCAGTTACAACCAGTTCTGGTTTGCCCGAGGCACGACGGTGGCGGAAACGAGACGCACGTCGCTGATCGTGGACCCTCCGGACGGCCAACTTCCGGCCTACACCCCCGAGGGAGAAACCCGGATGGCGGTGCGCGAGGACGCGCGTCGACGGAACGCGGGTCCGGAGGACCGTGACGTAGATGAGCGGTGCATCCTTGGATTCAACTCGGGACCACCCATGTTGCCGGGTGCGTACAACAACATGATGCAGCTGTTTCAGGTGCCCGGGTATGTCGTGATCCTGAACGAGATGGTGAACGACGTGCGGCTCATCGCGATGGACGGCCGCCCGACGCTCCCGTCCCAGATGCAACAGTGGAAGGGCGATTCGCGGGGCCGCTGGGAGGGAGACACACTGGTGGTCGAGACCCGTAATTTCAGAAACCTCGGCACGGCGCATCCGGCCCCGAACATGGAACGGCTCGAGGCCTTGGGTGAGGATCTTCACTTGACCGAGCGGTTTAGTCGGATCGGTGCCGACACTCTGCTATATCGGTTCACGGTGAACGATCCGACCGCGTTTGTCACACCGTGGAGCGCAGAGCTGACGATGACCAAGACCGACAGCGTCGTCTACGAATACGCCTGTCACGAGGGCAACTACGGTCTGTTTAATATCCTGGCGGGTGCCCAGGCGGAATCCCGTCGGTAGACCGCGACCGCTACTCGACCGACTCGACACGAAAGTAGTCCGGCAGGCCAGGCTTCGTATCCTGCAGAATCTCGACGATTGCCGTGCGTTCCTCTCGGGTAAGGCGTTGGTATCGGTCTTCGGTGGCGGCGCCTGAGAGGATGTTCCACATACGTTGATAGACGGCGACCTTGGCGTGCGTCGGGAGTGCGTCGAACGCGGCGGTGTAGATGAGTGGGCTGCAGGGGTATCGCAGCAGTCGGTTCTGTAAGTCCAACTCGTGGAGTGAGCGACCCTCGGTGTCGAACGGGCCTTGCGACGAGTACACGTCGGCGAATCCTGAAGTGCTGGCGATTCCCTCCGGTAGAGACACCTCGTCGATGAACAGCAGATAGTCCACGAGCTCGGCCGCCGCCGCGTCGATGGTCGAGGCCGCGTCGGCGGTGTCGGATGTTCCGTTCCGTACCGGAGCCGGGTGCTTGGCCACCCGGGTCTGCCACCCGAGACGAATAATCAAATTCGTCATGTGGTTGCGGTGCTCGAGCACCAAGAGCGCAACCAGGTCGCTGTAGGGTGTCAGATAGTCTGAGGGATCGAACGCGCTACTGAGGGTGTCGAGGACCGGGGCGGGATCGCCACCGCCAGGAATGTAGTCGAACGGTTCGGTCTGGTTGCCAAGGTGCCGAAGGCCTTCGGGCGCTCCGGTCACGTACCAGCTTCCCCAGCGGTCCTCGAGTGGGCTGCGATGGTCGGTGACCCACCCCACCGCGTAGGCATTCGGGTCGTCCGGCAACGGCAGCGTGTTAAGGGTCATCAGACCCGGAACGCCCAAGGTGTCCCACGAAAGATGGCAGGCGAGACAGACCTCGTTCCGCTTGATGGTCGGCCGGTCCGCGGCCACTTGGTCGATCGAGTAGAAGCCGACACCTTGGGTAGGGTCGAGTACGGCAACCTCGAGCACATCGGCCCCGCGTACCCAGCCAACCGCCGCCGTGTCATTGAAATACAGCGCCCGTGGATTCTCGGGGGTGATCCACTCCGCTTGAAAGCTGGTTTCGGAGAATACGGTCACTTGCGACTCGATCGGGATATCGAGCGCGTCGAGCACCGAGGGGAGATACCCGGTGACCGGGTCGAATTCGAGCGTCGTGGCGCCTTGGTTGACCTCGCGGACGAGACGGGTAATGACATCGTTTCGTTCGCCGTCCGTGTATTGAATCGCGGGATGGTCCCGTGATTCGCGAAATACACCACCTCGTTGGCTGAGCGTGGTGGTCGTGGCCAGCCCAGCGAGCCCGAGCGTCACGAGCACGAGGAAGCCACCACGCGTGGTTACGACCCGACGCTTCATTTTCCGCATCCGACCTCCGGGTTGGCTGCTGTGTTCCTGGGCATGTGGGAGCTCGCCCTCAGTCGACCGTCCACAACGTGACATGTGCCTCATCCTTCACAAAAATTCGGTTCCCAGTGATGGCAGGTTGGGCCCACGTGGCGCTTTCGGACACCTCGTAGCGGGCGAGTTGCGTGAAACCACTCCGGTCGGTGCGTGACACCACCAGATCGCCGTCGTCGTTCAACAAGAACAACAGATCGTCGGCCATCACGACGGCGGAGTTTGTTGCTTCCCGGCCTTCTGTCCTCCAGAGCGTCGCGCCACTGGCGACGTCGATCGCGAAAAACTGTCCGGCCCGAAGATGAGACAGGCCATACAGCGTTTCGTCGACAAGCACGGGGTTGCTCATAAACATCGAGACCTCGTCGGTCTCCCAGCGGGTCTCGGTGCTCCAGGTCCCATTGGTGAGTCGAGGATGAAAGCGGGTGACGCCGAGGTTGTGACCGGTCACGATGATCTCGCCGTCGGTCACGATCGGGGTAATGGAGTTGTTGGTGGAGCGCGACACAAACGGGCGTTCCCAGAGTAGCTCGCCCGTGTCGGCGTTCACCCCGACGACGCGCTCCTGCGTGACCGTGACGATTTGGCGGACCCCTTCGAGTTCGGTCACCATCGGGGAGGCGTACGCGGGGCCGTCTCCGGTCCAGCTCCAGACCTCATGGCCGTCCTCGGCGTCGAATGCCGTGAGAGTCCCGGCATCGTGTCCTCCGAGGTGGAAGATCACATGACCACGGTCCGCGACCGGGGAGAGGGCGGTAGCGTACAGTGGTTCGACCGGCTGGGCAGGTTTCCGCCACAACAGGGTGCCGTCCTCGGCGTCCACGGCCGACACCACGCCATTGATGCCGAGGGTATAGAGCTTGTCGTCGTAGAACAATGGCGTAGATTTTGGGCCTGGTCCGTGCCGTGATGTGCCGGCATTGTCTCGATAGGGTGCTGTGTATGCGGTTCGCCAGACGACCGAGCCGGTCGGGGCGTCGAGCGCCATGATGGCCTCATCGTCGCCGAGTCGTCCAAAGGTGTAGACGCGGTCTCCCACTACGATGGGGGTGGCATACCCTAACCCGGTTTCGACCCGCCACTGCCGGTTGAGCCGGGTCGGCCACACGCTGGGTGCGTCGAACGACGCCGCCGCGCCGTCACGATTGGCGCCGCGCCACTGCGGATAGTCGAGTGTTCCGCTTTGGGCGTGGCTGTCAGCCCCGGATACCACGCATGTGCCGACGATCAGCCAGAACGCATATCCGTGTTTCATCGTTGTTTCTTTCGTTGCAGTTACCTGATCAGTTGAAGTTGACCTGCATGATACAGGTCATGCGTCGAGACTGCCCGAACGAGTCCGTTCGCAATGTCCTGCCCTTGGTCCACCGTCCCCGGTCACTCCACCGATTGTATCGGGTCTCGGACGACCCAGCGCACTCCGGATCGTGTGTGAGGTGATACCTCTGAACACGGTACACTGCGACCCGCATGAATGATCCAGGTTCGAAGCTGCCGGTCGTGCTGTTCGTGTTGTTGCTCGCGCTCTGCGCGACGCTGGCTGTCGTGTTTCTCCTCGGGGAGATCCCGAGCCAGGAGGCGGCAGGTGGCGGTGAGCTGGTCGCTCTTGGTCATGGCACGACGCACCCCGCATTCTCCTCGATGGACCACGGTGGTGATGGGTTCGTGCGGCATGGGACGAGGCTCTGGGTGGGATGGGTGTTTGGGGTGCTGCAGCTGGCGCTCATCGTTGGATGTCTGGCGCTGGGGGTTCGTCGCCCGCGCGCTGTGCAGGGTCCGTTGCTCGCCAGTGGCATCGTGATTGGACTCATGATGACAATGATGATCATTACCTACCGCGGGTATCTTGAAGGGGCCACGCCGGTGTTGTTCTGGTCACTTCCGGCTCCCACGGCCTGGTTTCTGTATGGCTTCTGGCCGGCGCAGTTTCTCGTCGTCGTGCTCTATGTCGTCGCGTTTAGTCGCTCGCTGGTGACTCCTGGTGATCTTCGGCGTTTTCAAGAGATTCTCAACACGTCGCGCGCCGGCGGCACCGACGGCTGATGGACGACTCCCGGGCGTTGGTGGTCCTCTCGTTCGTCATTGCCTATCTGGCGATGTGTGTTGGCGTGGGGGTATGGGCCCTTCGGCGCACCACGTCCACCCGCGATTTTTTCATGGCGGGTCGCGATCTCGGTATCCTCGTCACCGGGTTGGCGGTCTTCTCGAGCCAGATGAGCGGGTTCGGCTTTGTCGGTGGGCCGGGTCTGGTCTATCGCATGGGGTTGAGCTCGGCGTGGATGACCGTGGTGAGCCCGTTGGCATTCTGCAGCGTGTTCTTTCTGCTGGCCAAACGGCTGCGGATGATCGCAGAGCTGCGGGACACAATTTCGCTCCCGGACGCGGTGGCAGCCCGGTATGGCAGTGAGTGGTCCCGGTTGCTAACCGCCGTCGCCATCCTGCTTGGCGTCATCGGGTATCTAGGCACACAGATTCTCGCGATGGCGACCGTGCTTCGCGACATTCTGAATAATGTGTCGTTTATTCCAGAGGTGTCCATCGTTACCTGTATGGCCATTGCTTGCGCCGTGCTGGTGTTCTACTGCGTGACCGGCGGTATTCTGGCGTCCGTCTACACCGACCTGGTTCAGGGCGGCATCATGATCGTGGCCGCCGTCTTCGTGTTCTTTGCGGCGATCAACGCCGTTGACGGCGGGCTCACTGGGCTGGTGACCACCCTGGTGGCGGATGACCCGGAAGCGATCAGCCCGTGGGGCACGTTAGGCATGCTCGGGGCGATGTCTTGGTTTGTCGTGTTCACACTTGGCGGAGCCGGTCAGCCCCATGTCATCACCAAGTTGATGATGAACCGCCGGGTCGAGGACGCGCGACGCACGTTGCCCGTGAGCGCCGGCGGGTATGCCATTTGTTCGTTGCTCTGGCTCAGCATCGGGTTGGCAATGCGGGCGCTCGTTATCCAGGGCGGACACCCCGAGTTGGTGAACCCCGACGAGGCCGCGCCGCAGTTTCTGCAGTTTCATGCGGGTCCAATACTGGCCGGTATCGTCTTTGCCGGGCTGTTTGCCGCCATCATGTCCACTGCCGATAGTTTTCTCAATCTTGGCGCGGCTGCCGTCGTCCACGACATTCCAAGGGCTCTCACCGGCCGCTCATTGGCGAATGAACTGTTCTGGGCGCGCGCCGCGACGGTGGGTCTTGCGGTGGGGTCCGCCGCGTTCGTGCTCTACTCGCGTCAAGACCTGGTAGCGTTGCTTGGCGCGTTTGGGTGGAGCACGTTTGCCGCCGCGCTCGTCCCGACGGTTGCTATCGGGTTCAATTGGAAGCGTGCGACCGCAACTGCCGCAAACGTTGCGATCGCCACGAGCCTGGTTGTCAACTTTGGGATCGAGTTGTTTGGTGTCACGGTTCCGTATGGCATCAATGGCGGTTTTGTGGCGTTGCTGCTCTCGATGACCTTGTTTTTTGGTATCTCACTGGTGTCGCCTCCGCCTCGACTCGATCGCGATATCGAAGCGGTGATGGAGCTCTAGTGTCTGGCAATAGTCATTCGCACAATGATTCCGCGGTGGGAGATCCCGCCTGGCGGCGTTGCTCCTCGGTCGACAATGCCTATTTTCGCCCTTGTCGGGTCCGGCCAGATCGGGCGCTGCGCCACGGACTTGTTCCAAGAATTCCTGTTACCGGGCACGAGGAGTGATCGAGCACACTTCGCCCGGGGCGATCTTCCGCGCTTCATTTGGGGAATAAATACTTCTTCGTTCTTTGGGAATCGCAACTCTTCGTGCGAATGGTGAGTGAGCCATGCAGTTGATCAAGGACGGCGGTCATCGGTTGTTTGAGGAAGACGGAGAGACGACTCGCTATGTCGCCGAGTTGTTGCGTGACTTGCGCATACGCGGCATCGATGCGGTTCGCGATTACAGCAAGAGGTTTGATGACTGGGATCCGCCGGAGTTCGAGCTTTCCGCGCAGCAAATCGACGAGGCGGTAACCAAGTGTAGTGATCAGGTGGTGACGGACACTGCCTTTTGTCAGGGTAACGTCAGGGCGTTCGCCGAAGCGCAGCGGGCTACATTGCTGCCACTCGAGACCGAGATACGTCCGGGCGTGATACTCGGTCACAAACATATCCCCGTTGGGTGTGTCGGCAGCTATGTGCCCGGTGGACGCTATCCCATGTTCGGGTCGGCTCAGATGAGCATCATTCCGGCGAAGGTCGCCGGGGTAGAGACGGTCATTGGGTGCACGCCACCGGTGAAGGGAGAAGGATACTTTCCGGCGACGATCAACGCGATGAAGCAGGCTGGCGCCGACCGCATCTTTGTGTTGGGTGGGGTTCAGGCGTTTGCGCTGATGGCGTATGGCATGGGGGTCGTGTCGCCGGCGGACATGCTTTGCGGGGCAGGTAATCGTTTTGTGGCGGAGGCAAAGCGACAACTCTTCGGGCAGTGTGGTCTCGACCTCCTGGCTGGCCCTACCGAGATCGCGGTCATTGCCGACGACAGCGCCGATCCCGCACTGGTAGCCTGCGATCTGCTCGGTCAAGCCGAGCACGATCCCAATAGCGGTCAGTTGCTGGTTTGTCTCAGTGAGTCGTTTGCGCGAGAGGCACTCCGAGAACTCGAACGTCAGCTGGAGGTCTTGCCCACCAAAGACATTGCCGGTGTGTCGTGGCGGGACAACGGGCGGACCGTGGTGGCGGACACTCCGGATGAGGCGATCGCGTTGAGCGACGATTGGGCACCGGAGCATCTCGAGCTACATGTCGAGGATGTCGACTACTATCACGCACGGCTTCGAAACTACGGGTCGCTCTTCATCGGAGAAGAAACGACGGTTGCCTATGGCGACAAAGCGATCGGCACCAACCATATACTTCCCACCAGCCGCTCGGCGCGCTATACAGGAGGGGTGTGGGTGGGCAAGTTTCTCAAGACGGTGACCTATCAGAAGATGACACCCGCCGCGAGCGTCGAGGTGGGACGGGTGACGGAGCGACAGTGCGAGATGGAACGCATGCTGGCCCATGCCGTCACGGCTGATGTCCGAATCAAGCGGTATGGACACGACGACGATGTTTGATCTCACCGGCAAGACCGCGCTGGTTACCGGGGCCGCGACGGGGCTTGGACAGGCCATAGCCGTCGGTCTGACCAAGGCCGGGGCGCAGGTCGCTATCTCCAACCGCTCCGACGTGCGTTTGGACGAAACCGCGGCGCTGTGCACGCAACACGGGTCGCCACCGATGACGCTCACGCTCGATGTACGTGACCTCGCCCAGATCACAGGTGGCATCGCGGCGGTTGAGACCGAGCTCGGTCACGTGGACATCTTGGTCAACAATGCCGGCATCAATCGACCGGCGGCGGGGCTCGAGGTTGACGTGGAGAACTGGGACGACCATTTCAACACCAACGTGCGGGGCGGCTTCTTCTGTGCTCAGGCCGTGGCCCCCAAGATGATCGAGCGGGGATTTGGGCGTGTCGTGTTCATCTCGAGCCAGTCCGGGCTTATCGGCATCCCGGGGCAACCCGTCTACTGCGCGAGCAAGGGAGCCATCATCAACCTTGTGCGCACGTTGGGCGTCGAATGGGCCAAGCACGGTATCACCGTCAACTCTGTGGCTCCGACGTTCGTGGAAACCAACCTCACCCGAGCGCGACTGCAACAGCCGGACTTCCGCGCGTTTGTGCTGGGAAAGATCCCGAAAGGAGAGCTGGCGACACCCGAGGACATCGCGCACGCAGTGGTCTATCTGGCCAGTGACGAGGCCGGGATGGTCAACTGTGCCACGCTGCCGGTGGACGGAGGCTGGACGGCCTGGTAGTGACGCTGTCGCCGCCTCGACGTTTGTGCACCACGTATCCGATGCCCCGCCCTTCTAACGCCATCGCGACCCTGTATCGTCTCTCCTGGAGGGACTGGTTGCTTGTCGCCCGACTTGCCTTGTTTGTTGTGCCATTCAGACACCTCGTACCTCGCCTCGGGGGGACGACGAACGCGACGTTGAGGGCTGGCCTGCCCGGCGGCGACCTTGGCTCGCGGGTGGCCTGGGCGGTACGAGCCGCCAGTCATCGTGCACCGTGGACAACGAAGTGTTTCGCCGAAGCGATCGCGGCGAAGTGGATGCTCAATCGTCGTCACGTGGCCAGTACGCTTCACCTGGGCCTGATGAGGGGCACCGACGGAGAGCTGCTGGCCCTCGCCTGGCTTCGTTGTGGCTCCCGAATTCTGACTGGAGGTCCCTCTCCCTGCAGTTTCACGACGGGCGCCACGTTCGGGGAGTCTCCGTCACATTCATAACAGATGCGGGCTCAAGATATGTCCACGCCGAGCCCGATCGTCCTGAAGTCGTCCGGCGGCTGCCATGCGGGTTCCACATGGAGACCTAGCCTCGATGGCCGTGAGGCGAGACGTGTGAGGTCGTAATCGATTGAGTACCAACCCGACTCAGCTGCGAGTGGGACTTCGTTCACCGGGCGGTCGTCCAGTGAGACCGACACGGTGCGCTCGAGAGGGGCTGGGTTGCGGATTGGTACCCGAAGACGGGCGATCGCCTCCGGAATCGGAAGTGACAGACTCGGGGTCGTGTAGCGTCTCACGGTCCCATCGGGTGTTGGCCAGGGTCAGGGCTAGAGAGATCCCGGCCGCGCCCGCCCCGATGACACACACGTCCGTCTCAATGACATGGCCGGCAGACAGGTCGCGAGCATCAATCAACATGGAGACCGGTGGGCTACGTCGAGGTGAGGATGGCGCGAGTGAGGACGAGACGCATCACCACCGGATACGGGAATCGTCGGTGGTCTTACCGCCGTGTGCCACCAGACCCGAGTCGGAGCGGACGCGCACGACATAGTCAAAGTTTCCGGGGCCCGGCTGCTCACTCTCCTCAGGGGGAGTCTCCCCGACCGCGAGACGTTTGATCGTGTGCAGAAATTGCTCGCCGAGCGTACGCGCGGTGTCGGGGGAGATAGTGGCGTCCACGAGTAGATCGAGAGTCACGGTGCGTCCGCGTTGCTCCAGGTCGGCCTGGCGTACAGGTAGTTCGGCGCGGATATTTTCAAGCGCTTGGGCTCGCTGCGTGGGCGTCAGGAATCGTGGGCCCCGTGGGGGCGCTTTGTCTCGAGAGAAGAGCCCGGCGAGCCCCTTGATTGCCTGGGGTACCAAGGCAAATGCCGATGCGGTGGTGATGCCGAGCACATCGGTGGACACCATCTGGTCCACCTCGCGCGGAATCATGTGGTCCAGCATGGCCTGGTGCGTTGGACCACCCTTTGGCACCGGGCCGCTTCCGCGGGTTGGGTCATCGAAAAGATTGACCCCACCGGTGAAACCGACATCCGGGGCCAGTTCGAACCTGGGTCGCGGGGCGACGATCCACCGGTCATCCGCGAACCCGATTTCGGTGCCCGCCATGGGCCCGGCTTCCTCCGCTCGCAATGCGGCCCGGATGCGTGCCAGGGACGCCTCGGAGGTAGCGGTGGGTGACGACGATGACGTCCGGGAGTGGTCGGACCGGTTGTCTTCCTCACTCGTTGGTTCTGGCTGCGCCATCAACATGGCCGGAGCGATGGCGACGACGTCTATTATAAGGAATGCGATCGCCGCTGTTCGGGCCACCGATGAACGTTCTCGTGGGAGCCATTGACGTGACCCGCTTTTGGGCCGGTGGGCGAGACAGGTGCCTGCAAACATATGATGTAGGTTGATAATACATCGGCGGGCACGCCAGGGCTGTCATCTGTGAGTCCGGGGTGCGATTCCGGGAGAACCCATGACCTTCGTCAGCGATCTTGAGCCGACCGCGTTGTGGCGGCACTTCGACACGATTCTTACGATTCCGCGCGCTTCAAAGGACGAGGAGCGGATGCGCGCTCACGTCCTGGGGGTGGCGGATAGCTACGGTCTTGCCCATCACGTCGATACGGCCGGCAATGTCGTGGTCCGGAAATCGGGTACGACCGGTCATGAGAGCGCACCGATCACCATCTTGCAGTCGCATCTCGACATGGTGCAGGAAAAAAACTCGGACGTGGCGTTTGACTTTGCGATTGACGCCATCGTGCCGCAGATGGAGGGTGAGTATCTGACCGCCACCGGCACGACGCTCGGTTCGGACAACGGGATTGGGATCGCGACGATGCTAGCCTTGATGGGCGAGACCTCATTTGCGCACGGACCGCTCGAGCTGCTTTTCACCGTTGACGAAGAGACCGGGTTGACGGGCGCCGCGCAACTCGAGGCCGGTCTGCTTCGGGGGAAGCAGCTCATCAACCTCGATTCCGAAGAGGACGGTATCGTCTATGTCGGTTGCGCTGGCGGTGGTGACACTCAACTCACCGTCACGCTCGCTACCGTGTCGTCCGCGACGACGAGCGTAGCGTTGGCCATCGCCCTCACGGGGCTCAAAGGCGGTCACTCGGGTTGCGATATTCACCTCCAACGTGGAAACGCCGTAAAACTGCTGGGTCGGGCGCTCTGGGCTGCCTACCAGGGGGGAGCATTCCACCTCGCGAGTCTTGGTGGCGGTAGTGCGCACAATGCGATTCCTCGGGAAGCGTTTGCCACGATTGTTGTGGCACCGGATGGTCGCTCGTCGGTCATGGCGGCAGTCGAAAGAGAGATCGAGGCGATTAGAATCGAGTACGAGCCGACAGACCCGGGGTTGCAGCTGACGATCGACGATACGACCCGACCGGACGCGGTCTGGGATGAGACCACATCGGCGCGGGTGCTCCGATTGGTCAACGCGTTGCCCCATGGGGTGGCGGCGATGAGCTATGACATCCCGGAGCTGGTGGAGACCAGCGTGAACTTGGCTACGGTCAGCCAGCAGAAGGGGTCGTTGCGGCTTGGGTTGAGTAGTCGTTCTTCGATGGATTCCGCGCTCGAAGCCATTCGTCAACGGGTGCGGGCGGTCGGCTTGCTCGCGGGGGCGTCGGTCGAGGAAGATGCCGCCTATCCAGGCTGGAAACCGGACCTTGACTCGCGTCTGCTCGAGGTTGTCAAGGTGGTGCATCGTCGTGAGCTTGGTACCGACCCCGAGGTAAAGGCGATTCACGCGGGGCTGGAATGCGGCATCATTGGGAAGAAGGCGCCTGGTCTCGACATGATCTCGTTTGGACCGCAGATCGAGTTTCCGCACTCGCCCGACGAGCGGGTGCATGTGGCCTCGGTCGGTCGGTTCTACACGCTGGTGGGCGCCACGCTGTCGGAGCTGACATGAGGAGATGCAACGCTTCTCCTGGCGTCGGCGTCTTACACACGTGCTTACCATGAAGAGACCCTGGCACGGATAACCCTAAAGGAAAAAAAGGAGGCACCATGCGTAGCAGTCTCGTAGCGGTCGCGGTCGTATTGTTGACGTCACCTGTGTTTGGGCAGAGCGGTGGGGTGACGGTCGATGGATGGGAGGCACGGCCCGATAGCGCCCGTGCCGATGTCAACGACCTCAGCTTCATGGCGATGGGGGACGGTTTGCACGTCGTGACCGGTCCGCACGCCATTTTCTGGGACTCCACCAACACGGGCTCTGGCACCTATACGGTGAGCGCCACGTTCACCCAGACCGAGCCATCATCACATCCCAATTCGTTTGGGCTCTTCATTGGTGGATCGGATCTGAGTGGTGACGACCAGGCCTATACCTACTTCCTCATCCGTGAG
>JAYZGM010000301.1:0-8667 GCA_036336225.1 Acidobacteriota bacterium
TGGTAGAGAATGAGCACCATCAGAGAGACCGCCTCCGCGCTCTGGCATCTATCACGTCGATCTGCGGCCACGCTGGCGGTGATCGGCCTGTTGCAATGGAGCCTTGTGCCAACGGCACGCGTCGCGGCTTCCCAACAGACCAGTCCGACACGCCCCGTTAGATCAGCCGTCGTGACGGCGGTTTCTTCAGCAATTGTGATCGATGGCGTGCTTGATGAGGATCCATGGCGTCACGCACCAAAGATTGGCGCCCTCGTTCAACGACTTCCTGAAGCCGGCGCAAAGCCGACCGAGAAGACCGACGTCACTCTCCTTTACGACGAGGACAACCTATATATCGGTGTCATATGCTACGACTCCGACCCGCGTGGAGTGCTAGCGTCACAGATGGCCAGGGACGCACGCTTGAGAGCCGACGACCGTCTGGAAATTGTACTCGATACTTTCCGCGACCAGAGCAACGCTTTCTATTTTTCGACCAATCCAGCGGGTGCCCTGGTCGACGGCTTGGTGTTCGCCAACGGTGAGACGAATAACGATTGGGACGCCATCTGGATCGTCCAAACTCAACAAACGGACAAAGGGTGGACTGCCGAATTCGCCATCCCATTCAAGAGCTTGAGTTTCCCCGCCGGTGAGACAGTCTGGGGCTTCAATATCAGCCGTACCATTCAACGAAAATTGGAAGAGAATCGATGGACGGGAGCGCGTTTTCAAACACAGTTCGTCCAAGTTTCCGAAGCTGGTGAAATCACGAATCTCGAAGGTCTCGCCCAAGGAGCTGGTCTTGACATCAGACCGTTCATGGCCGGGCGTTGGTTGCATCGAACTGCCAGCGGAAGCAACGCAATCGTCGGAAAACCCGGGCTAGACCTGTTCTACAACATCACGCCAAGCCTCAGACTGTCGGTTACAGCAAACACTGATTTCGGTGAAACGGAAGTGGATTCGCGCCAAATTAATCTAACGCGTTTCTCCATATTCTTTCCTGAAAAACGGTCGTTCTTCTTACAGGACGCGGGAGTGTTTAATTTTGCGACCACGGGGGTCGGGCCTCCGGGCGGTATTCCCGGTACCGGTGCTGAAATATTCCCGTTCTTTAGCCGCAAGATCGGTTTGCTTGGTGGACAAGAGGTGCCGATTGACTATGGCGCAAAACTGACCGGGAAAGTTGGCCGAACAGAAATTGGGATGCTGGATGTGCGTACTCGTGACGTATCCAATATCGGCGCCAAGAATTTGTTCGTTGGGCGTATTAAGCAGACGTTCTTGGCGCAGTCGTATGTCGGCGCCATTGTCACTGGCGGCAATCCGGGTTCTCAGTGGTCGAGCAGCACCACTGGCGTGGACATGCGTTTGGCGACGTCTAATTTCCTGAGCAATGATCAAAACATAGTCTTCAACGCGTTCGCTCTCACAAGCAATAACGAAGGCGTGCTGGACAATACTTCGTCTTATGGCTTTTCGGCTCAGTATCCTAATGATAAATTCGACGCCCAGATTCAATGGCGTGAAATCCAAGAGAACTTTGATCCGGCGATTGGTTTTGTCCAACGCAGTAATGTGCGGATGCTTCGGCTCGCTGGGAGCTTTAACCCGCGACCAAGGAGGTCGACAGGCATTCAGCAAATGTTTCATGACGTTTTTTACACGCGCTTTACTCGACTCGACAACGGCCGGGTCGAGAGCTGGAACCTGTACCTCACGGTAGTCGACTGGCACCTTAATTCTGGGGACTCTCTACACAGCCTGTTTGATGCGAATCCTACCTACGAGCATCTATTTGAGGCGTTTGAAATCTCTGACGGAGTTGTGCTTCCTGCCGGTGAGTATCGTTTTACACCGTGGCGACTTTTCTTCACTTCGGCGCAAAAACGTAGGATTCAAGGAAGCGTAGGTCTTTCGTTTGGCAACTTTTGGTCGGGTACTGCGAATATGCTCCAGACTGGCCTCAGATATAATATTCCGCCCCGTTTTCTGATCAGTTTCAATACCAACCAAACGTTCGCTAATCTACCGCAAGGCAATTTCATTGCCAGAATTTACAGCGCTCAGGTTGAGTATGCGGTATCATCGCTCCTGTCGTTCTCTAACCTGATCCAATTCGACAACAGATCGGAACATCTCGGTCTCCAGAGCCGGGTACGATGGACCATAGAGCCGGGAAACGACGTGTTCTTCGTCTTCGGGCAGGGATGGGTCCAGGACTTTGGGCGGGGCTACGACTTCAGGAGACAAGACTCGAAGTTCGCTACAAAACTCCAATACACTCTCCGCTTTTGAGCGTGTTGGTCGCGCAGCGTGGGCTTAGTGTTCACACCGCCGAAGCCAACGCGTGGCACACGGCGCCACACGAGAACCGCAAGGCAACCATATCGTTCGATACACCTCCTGCTCCCATCTCGCGATGCGCGGCACGCCGACCGGGTCGCTCGAGGAACTTGCAAGGGCAATAATTTCCCCCCGGGGCGGTGCGACATGGACCTCAGCCAGCGGCCGTGAAGGGGGTCCAGTCGGCTGCTGAACCGGCCCACGCCCCGCGATGTCACTGGAGGGATAGCGGAGACGGGAATTTCGTGATGTGTAGGTCGTTGAAACTCGATAGTTGAGATGGCGGAGGTGGCGGGAGTCGGACCCGCGCCGACCAGATTGTATAACCTATGGATGCCGTATGACTTTCGTCCATAACGGGCTGGTTTGTTGATGCATTCCGCTGTTCGGTTGTGGGCTGGAGTGCCGGGCTGGCCACGCCCGTCAACCCCGGTCGGCCAGAAATATGGGTGGCACCCCGACGTCCAGCTCGCGAGCGCCTCGTGCTGGTCCCGACAAGAGTTGCCGCCGGCACCGTGCCCCCTCAAGATTGAACCCACTGCCCGCCAGCGGTAGGATGGGCGTTAATTCGGGGATCCAGAGGAACTGCTGTGTGAAGCGTCTCGCCGTCGCCGTCCTCGCCCTCGCCCTGGTCGAGCTCAACGCTCAGTTCAAGCCGGCCCCGCGCATGCCAACCACCGCGTCGGCATACGCCCGGCTCGTGGAGCCGGCGCTCGGGGTGACGCCGACCATCGACTGTGGCGAGGGGGTACGCGTCCCGATTCACGTCGACGGCGTCGAGGTCTTCGACGACCAGGCCGGGTTCGCCTGCGACAACCCCGACTTTAAGGGCGGCTGCAACGTGGGCTCACGGGTGAACCGACTTGAGGGCCGGGACGCGACGGGAGCGCCGATGACTGACGTGGTGTGGGTCTACCTCTGTCGTTCGTCAGGCGTGAAGGGGCTCGAGAAGGGCAGCGTGTCGGTCCAGATGATCGGCCATAACACCCGCACCGGCGCCACCGCTTTTTTCGAGGCGCCGGACGCCGACCCGAGTCGACCGAATCCGCAGCCGGATCTGCTCCGACTCGACGAGAACGGCATCTTGGCTGGCAAGCTCCCCGGCCCGGACGACCCGGCGTTCGACGAGGCATTCATACCCCCGCCGATCCAGTGTTCGTACTGCCACCAAGCCGACCCGTTCATTCACGATCCTTGGATCGACGGCGCCCGTCTGCCGGACGATCCGAATCAACCGGTCATCCCGGAACTCGGGCGACCAGATTCCCCCTACTACGTGGTGGGCGGAGAGGACTGGGACCGCCGTACGGTTCACATCGAGGGCAACGGCTGCACCTTCTGCCACCGCGCGCCAGACCCGGCCCGATTCCTTGCGTACGGCCCGTATGACGTGAACGACTTCATGCCGCCGAACAGGCCCGGCAGCATGGCGGAGGACTTCGCCGCGATCCGCACGTGCTACGACGCAGGTCCGGAAGCAACTCCCGGGTGCGACTGGGTCGAGCCGCCGACACGGTGATACCCTGGCTTGAGGAGCCGTCAGAGTCTGGTCGACCGACATCACCTACATCCGGCTGCACACCGGATTCGCGTGTCTGGTGGCGATCTTGGACTGGTTCAGCCGGTCTATCCCGACGTGGGACCTCTCGATGATGTCGGAGAGGCAGTTCTTGCTTGGACACGTTGGACTGAGCCCTCGCGATCGGCCGCCCCTCCATCTTCAATACCGACCCGGGAGCACAGTTCACCAATGCGGGATTCACGGAGCGGCTCCCGCGGACCGACCTCGACGTGAAATGGGCGAGCCGAGCGGATCGTGTGCGCATCGGTAGCGCGCATTCACCAAGGCTTGCGTCGTTCCCTGTTGGTGATGTGACGTAACTCCCGTCATGGGAGGCACCGACGTCACATAGTTGGTTAGACTTGAAATCTTGGCGACAACGCTCTTCGGTGCAACGTCTTAGCGCTCATCACCAACAGTCAATGGCGTACGCTCCCTACCCACGATCATCCCCCGTTGGGGTCGAGACGCCGGCACACACGCGGTCCTTGATCTGAGAGTCGTGGCGAGTATTCTGCGTCATTCGAGAGTGACCCCGTCACCCGTCCTCGCTGCTTCGCCCGCCGCGTGCAGATTCCCACACGAGGTCGGATATGACCAGGACCTCGGTGACGAGAGCCCGTGCAGAGCATTGCCGAATGTCAGTATGAACAGGCGGGGTCGTCACCCCAGCAACGCGAGTAGGGTACCCGCGGCGACCGCGCTTCCGATCACACCGGCGACGTTCGGCCCCATGGCGTGCATCAACAGGTAGCTGGTGGGGTTGTTCTCCTGGCCGACCTTGTTGACGACGCGAGCCGCCATCGGGACGGCCGAGACCCCGGCCGCACCGATCAGCGGGTTCATCGGCTCGGTGGACACCGCGTTCATCAGCTTGGCCAGGATCACGCCGGCTGCCGTGCCGAGACAGAACGCGACGAGCCCGAGGGCCAGGATACCCAACGTCTCGACCTTCAGGAACTCCTCGGCCCCCAGCTTGCTGCCGACCGCGAGCCCCAACAAGATCGTCACGATGTTGATGAGCTCGTTCTTGGCGGCGCCGGCCAGCCGGTCGACCACCCCCGCCTCCGTCAAGAGATTGCCGAACATCAACGCGCCGATGAGCGGCGTCGCATCCGGGAGCAACAGCAGACACAGACCGAACACGGTCAGCGGGAACATGATCTTCTCGACGCGGCGCACGGTTCTCAGCTGTTTCATCTCGATCTTGCGCTCCGCCTCGCTCGTGAGCGCGTTCATGATCGGTGGCTGTATCAGCGGGACGAGCGCCATGTACGAATAGGCCGCGACGGCGATCGGGCCGAGGAGATCCTCCGCGAGTCGAGACGCCAGAAAGATAGCCGTTGGACCGTCGGCGCCGCCGATGATGCCAATGGCCGCCGCGTCCCGGATCGAAAAGGTGATTCCTGGAACAAAGTCAGACAGCAGCGCGGCTCCGATCACGGTACCGAAGATGCCGAACTGGGCCGCCGCACCCAAGAGCGCCGTTTTCGGGTTGGCCAGCAGCGGACCGAAGTCGGTCATCGCCCCCACTCCCATGAAGATGAGGAGCGGGAACAGTCCATTGGCCACCCCCAAGCCGTAGACGATACCCAGGAAGCCCTCGGCTTCGCTGATCCCTGCGATGGGCACGTTGGCCAGCAGTCCCCCGAAACCGATCGGCAGCAGCAGCAGAGGCTCGAACTGCCGCTTCACCGCCAGGTAGAGCAGCATCAGACACACGACGATCATGACGACGTGGCCCAGCGTGAGATTGGCGACGCCGGTCGCCGCGACGAGCCGGGTGAAGCTCTCCACTACGCGACCGCCACCAACAGATCCCCGGCCACGACTGTCGCATCGGCGGAGACGGCCAGTCGGGCAACGGTGCCACTGATCGGCGAGCTCACCTCGATCTCCATCTTGAGCGCTTCGATTACGAGAAGCGTGTCACCGGCATGGACGGGATCGCCTTCCTTGACCACCAAACGGAGCACCTTGCCCGGGAGTTCCGCGCGGACATCGGTGGTAGGGGCGTTGGAGACCGGAGGACTCTCGAACGTGTCGCCGCTCTCGTCCGTCGCCACCTCGAAGGCGTAGTCCCGACCGTTGATGGTGGCCGTATCACCATCGAGCCTCACGGTGTACACCGTGTCGTTCACCGTGACGGCATAGCGATTCGACGCGGTGACGGGGGCAGCGTCATCGGCTACCTGCTTCCGCACGGCGACCGGGCCCTGCCCCTTGAGAAACGCGATGCCCTTGTCCAGGAGACTGGCCGCAATGAAGATGTTCTCGTCCGTGACCGGAAGCCGGGCGGCCTCCAGGCGTTTTGTCGCAGCCGTCGTCCCCTTCTCCGGGTCGTCGTCGTTGAGAATACGGGGGTCTTCTTCGGTTGGCGTGAGCCCGAGCTGCTCCTGTGCAATCGCGACCACCTCGGGGTCCGGTGCCACGGGGGACTTCCCAAAGTAGCCCAGCACCATCTTCCCGTAGCCGTTGGCTATCCGCTTCCAAGGTCCAAAGATCACGTTGTTGAACGCCTGTTGGAAGTAGAACTGACTGACCGGGGTGACCGACGTGCCAAAGCCACCGCGACACACCACCTCGCTCATTGCCTTGATCACGTCCGGGTATCGATCCAGGAGGTTGTTGTCGCGCATCATCTGAGTGTTGGTCGTGAGCGCGCCACCCGGCATCGGCGAATAGGGGATCCAGGGGTCGACGATGCGCGATTCCATCGGCAGGAGGTAATCTTTCATGCACTCCTTGAAGACCTCAGACGCCTCCAGCACCTTGTTAATGTCGAGCCCGAGGTCGTAGTCAGTACCCCGTAGCGCGTGCCACATCGCGACTACATCCGGTTGCGCGGTGCCACCCGAGACCGGGGCCATACAGAGATCGATCCCATCAGCCCCGGCGTCCAGCGCCGCTTTGTACTGCATGATGCTGACTCCGGCGGTTTCGTGTGTGTGCAATCGCAGGTGGACATCCGGGCCGAGGAGTTGGCGGGCCTGCTTGATCGACTCATATACCTTACTCGGCACCGCCGTGCCGCTGGCGTCCTTGTAGCATACGGAGGTGAACGGCACACCGGCGTCGAGGATGGACCGCAGGATGCCGGTATAGAACTCCGGGGTGTGGGCGCCCTCGCTCTTCGCGTCCGGTGGCAGCTCCATCAATGCGACCACAACCTCGTGCTTCAGACCGACATCACTAATGCACTGCCCGGAGTACGAAAGGTTGCGCACGTCGTTCATTGCGTCGAAGTTCCGAACCGTGGTGATCCCGTGCTTCTTGAACATCTTGGCGTGGAGCTTGATGATGTCTGACGACTGGCTGTCGAGTCCCACGACATTCACCCCGCGGGCGAGGGTCTGCAGATTGGCATCCGGCCCCACCGCGGTCCGGAAGGCGTCCATCATGTCGAACGCATCTTCGTTGCAGTAGAGATACAAGCTCTGATACCGGGCCCCACCGCCCGCCTCAAAATGCGTGAAGCCGGCGTGACGCGCCGCTTCGACGGCGGGGAGGAAGTCGGCGGTGAACACGCGCGCGCCATACACCGACTGAAACCCGTCCCGGAAGGACGTCTCCATCACTGAAATCCGACGCTTGGCCATGGTCTATCCCTGTTGCCGTCGGTAGGCCTCGACGGCGGCGAGCACAACGGCGATCTCCGCGCCCGCGAGTCCTCCGGTAGCGTCCGGCAACGGATCCGGCGCGCTCACCGGGTCCGGCCAACGATCGCCATACACCTCAAACACCCGCGCCGAGAACAGCAACACAACCACGAGCAATACGAGGAAACTGAACACCGTCGTCATCCCGACGACCATCAGGTTCACACCTTCGAGCAGCATCTGCGACGTCCTCACCCCTGAATGCGGCGTCCATTCTGTCACATCGCCGGTACGCGAGGGCGGTTGAACCAATGGCGACGCCCTCACGCGCCGTTGTGTCCCGACATGCACCGGCGTCTGCCCCGAGGCAATCAACGTGCCCGCGGATCAAGAGCTACCCGTGTTCGCGGCACGAGCCGGCGTATCTATCTATCCACGAGCGCCAGACCATATGGACCGTTGCCCACCCCGGTCACCACGCCCACGACGCTGCGTGATTGAAGATCGATCACATACACCTTACCGAGTTACTGCGAGAACGGACGCGTCGACGGGCCGCCTGACTTCATCAGGTGATTCGTTCTGGAGGAGACGGAAGAATTGCACCTTGAGATTCCGCGCAGAGATCCGCAGCCGGACACGATAACCGACTCCGCGCATCGGTCGATTCAGCGGTGGCCGCTCCCTCTCGGAACTTCGCCGGCAGTTCCGAAATCACCCGGAGGGGAAAAGAGGGGGGGCGGGGAATCCTCGCCAACGCCGACTCCTCCACAACGCAGCCCGAGTCAGGGAACCTGTCACACCGACCCCGTCAATGGGGCAGCACGCCCAGATTCTCCGCCAGCCCATCACAGACCGGACTCCTGAGCCTCGTCCCTGACTGAGACCGGCAGGTGGTAGCACTGCAATAGATCGCCCGGGCGACTCACTTGCCGGCGGAGGTAGCAATGTCGAGGGCGAGGACGGATCCGCGACCAGGTCACCGGCGCGGCGTGTGGCTGGACGACGAACTTGACCCTGGCGCGGGGACCAGCCCGTCATTAGCTACTACGACAATCCCAGCGGTACCGGTGTCGGGCGACGGACTGTTCGTACCACGGTACGAGACGAGGCGCCAGCCACGGGGGCGTCACTCCTGCCGGACCCGGTCAGGGGCAGGTCGATCCGATGCCCACC
>JAYZGM010000302.1:0-14910 GCA_036336225.1 Acidobacteriota bacterium
AGAGCCGCGGGGATGACAGTGGAACACGCCCTGAACAGGATCAAACAGACCGGCTATCATGCCAACCTCGAAGAGGCCGTGGCACTGGCCGTCACGCAGGCACAAGCCGATTCTTCGACGCCCCCATCGGCGGCGAGTGGCGCCCTGAACCCGACGTGGGTCGAGTGGCTCATGGGGTTCCCCACCGGGTGGACCGTTTGAAAGCCCTGGGCAATGCCGTCGTCCCCCAGGTCGCGGAGTGGCTCGGGCGACGACTACAGGAGCGACGACGATGAGTAACGACATTCTGCCCAACGACGACGGCTTCTGGCCGGCGATGCGATGGTCCGACGACGACTGGGCTGACGTGCTGCCCCCGGACCTGGCACAACGCGTGCGTGTCTATGCCACAGAGCGGGGGCTCGACGTGCGCGTGGCCGTGATGTCCCTGCTCTCCACCGGACTCGACCAGCGGGTCCAGCGCCAAGCCGGGGGCCGCAAACGCTGGGCCGGGGTCACGACTCGTGACCGACGCGCCCATGCCACCCGTGCCGCCCAGGCCCGCTGGGGGACGCCCGCGGAGACGCCAGATGGCTAGGCCGCTGCCCGACGACCTGACGCCTGATGACCCGGTGCCCCCGGCCTTCTGCGGCTCCTGTGGTCTGCCCATCGGGGAGTATATGGGGTGTCTTTGCACGCGGATTCTGGTGCGGGTGCGTCTCCCGCTGGACCCTCCAGACGATGCGTGAGTATATCTCCATCAAGGGACGTGACGGGCGCCGGAAAGACCGCACCGCACAGAGCGCGGACGGTAACCGCCGGACGACCCTGGCGCTGGGGGCCACGGCCCATCGGACCGGCCAGCCCCGCTGGACGAATCCGCTCGTGGGCGACCGTGCGCGCCTCTGGACGCTGGGCTGGAATACCGCGCATCTGGTCGGTCGTCCCACTGGGTGTCCAGGGTGCCGCCTGTGCGTGGTGGGGACGGTGCCAGACGCGTCATGATGGGCCGGCGACAAGACTGGCGACAAGAGGCGACAAGCGGTGATCTTGTCGCCACCGAGGACACAAACATCAATGTTTCCGGGGGTTTGCTGCTGGCGACAAGGTGCGGCGACAATCTGTCGCCGTCGTGTTTTGACTGCTCCACTCGTCGGCGTAACTCCTGTCTGCATAGGACGTTACAGCCGGCGACAAGATGGCGACAAGATGGCGACAAGACCCCCCCTCTCTTTATAGAGGGGGCTCGTTGACAGAAAGCGCAGTGTGATGACGATGCCCTGGCACCCACTTGACGAGGACGACGGCAATCCCGAGCCGGATTGGGGGCAGTACCACGAGGGTCCACGCCCTACCCCAGATACCGTCGTGACGATGCGCGTGACCCAGCCCCAGCCGGCTGCACCCACGCCCAAGCCCAGGCCCAAGCCCAGGCCCACGCCTAAACCCAGGCCCGCTCAGACGCGTGCTGGTGAGGGGGCGCTGCTGGATGACCTCTTCCCGCATGGCACCGGGCTCTTCCGGCTCCCCAGCGAGTCCCGTCGTGCCACGATGCGCGTTCACGCGCCTCCCCGGCGCCGTGCGCGGTCCACGCCCGACAAGGACCAGAGCGACCCGGTCGTGGATACGCCCGGTGGACTCATCCGCCGGTCACGCTCGCCCATGGGCAACCATCGCGGCGACCTCGACGCGATTGAGCTCCGCGCCTACGAGCAGGAACCACGCTTCGTGCGGATGATGCGACGACGCCACTTCGACCACTGGAGAGCCTGATGCCCACAACCCAGACCGACACCGTCCCCCTTTTCGGCCGCGCTGTGCCCGCCGCGGCCTTCCGACTCCTGCTGCGACTGGAGGACGAGGGCTACGACATCCGGGTCGATGCGACGACCCGCGAGCTCTGTCTCGCCCCGCGTGTTCCTGCCCAGCTGCGCCCAACCATTACACGCTACAAGGACGACCTGGTCTTTCTCGTCGAGCAGGTGCTGGCGCTGGGTTGAGCAGGGCTGAAGTAGGTCGGGGGTGGGGATAAGAGGGGCTGAAAAGGGGCGGCCACCCGCCCAAAACTTGATTGTTGGCGGCTCCCCGGCCCGGTTCGGCCGAGTTAGGGCAGTTGCCCAACCCTGTCATCGTCAATTTGTTGACGCTTTCTGGTCATATCGTCAATCCATTGACGCTTTTCCACCCAAAATGGGTTTCTAAGTTAACATAACCGCCATTATCAGACCCACTGGCTCGCCAACCTGTTGATCCCGTGGGTGTTACAGCGTGCCAGCCCAGCGCCCTGCGCGCCAGTGGCCGCACCCTGTGACGGCGCAGGGGCATGGGCTGCTATGGCACTGGCCCTGTAAGTCATTGACGTGTAAGGAGTTAGGTTGATTGACCTAATAGGGCGATTGACCTAAAATTGAGATTTTTTTTCCACCAACATTATTTTGGATCGGAAAGCACTTTGGGTTTGGGATATAGCATTAGCACCCACTTGTCCCCCAGTCCAGCCGTGAGCACATACGGGTGCTTACTAGATTGCACACTAGTGGGAGCGCAAAACACGCGCAAAACGTGATACCGTCCCGTGTGATGGCACCGATCCGTCTGCCACGCCCCCCGGTCCCCCAGAAAGCGTCGAGTGGGCATGGCGGGGTGCGTGCGTGCGCGGGGCGCCCACGGGGCACGACCGTCGCGAGTGGTGGGTCGCGGATTTACCGCCGCACGGCAGAGCGGGAGGAGCTCCTGAGTCTCTGGCGGGCGGAGGTGAGTCGGCAGTTTGAACCGCTGGTGCAGGCCCAGCTCGCGGCCGCACAGGGCGTGACCCATATGGTCGCCCGCGACGATGCAGGGCGCTGGACGACGGTGACCGACCCCGAGGTGATGCTCGAACGGTTGAATGCCGGCAAGGAAGCGTATCGGCTCTCGGCCATCGCGCCGAATGCCACGTTGATCGGGCAAATTATGGACCGCCTGTTCGGGCAGGCCCGACAGAGTATCGACCTGGACGTGAGTACGGAGCCGTCCCGGCTGTCGGATATCGAGCTGACAGCCTCGATTACGGGACTGCTGGAGAAACTGTCCCCGCCCGCGCTCCCCGCAACCCAGATCCCGGCTGAACCCGTCGAGACCGACCCGGACCCGGCACCAGACGACTCCCCCGCATCAGATGAGTGACTTGACCCTCGACGAACGGTTGCGACTGGACGCGCTGCGCGCCGAGGCGGAACGGCGCACCACGTCACGGTTCGCGACGTTTTACCCGGACGGGGACGGGCCATTAGCCCGGTCACGGTATCAGAAACACCTCGATTTTTTCGCGGCGGGCGTGACGAAAGAACGGCTGTTTATGGCCGCGAACCGGGTGGGCAAGAGTGAAGCCGGCGCGTATGAAATGACGTGCCACCTCACGGGGCTCTATCCCCACTGGTGGACGGGGCGACGGTTTGACGAGCCCGTGGAGTGCTGGGCGGTCGGCACCAATAGTCAGACCACGCGGGATATTGTCCAGGCGAAGCTGCTCGGGAGCGTGCAGGCGCCGGGGACCGGGATGGTCCCTGCCCACCTGATCGAGCAAACGATTTCAGCGCGAGGACTGGCGGGCGCCCTGGAAGGGGCGCAGGTCCGGCACGTCAGCGGCGGGCTGAGTCTGGTTGGACTGAAGAGTTACGAGCAGGGCCGGCAGAGTTTCGAGGGGACGGCGAAACACGTCGTCTGGTGCGACGAGGAACCGCCCCAGGATGTCTATACCGAGATCCTCTATCGGACCATCACGACCCAGGGGATCGTCCTGGTCACGTTCACCCCGCTCCAGGGCATGAGTGACGTGGTCAAGGGGTTTCTGGAGCCCGAGACGACCGCGTCAGCGGCGTTCAAGACGTTTATCCAGGCCGGCTGGCGTGATGTGCCGCACCTGGACGAATCTGAGCGGCAGGCGCTCATGGCGACCACGCCGCCCTACCAGATTGCCGCGAGAACCGAGGGTGAACCGAGTCTGGGCTCCGGCGCGATTTATCCGATTGCCGAGCGCGAGATTCTCGTGCCGACCGCGACGATTCCCGCGAGCTGGCCGCGGTGCTACGCGATGGATGTCGGCTGGAACCGGACAGCGGCAATCTGGGGCGCGACCGATCCGGGCTCAGGACGCATTGTGCTCTATGATGAACATTACCGGGGCCAGGGCGAACCGGCGAGCCACGCCGAGGCGGTCAAGGCCAGAGGCGACTGGGTCAGGGGCGTGATTGACCCCGCGAGCGCCGGGAGCAGTCAGGTGGATGGACGCGCCTTGATCGATATTTACGGACGGCTGGGCCTGCGGCTCGAACCGGCGCAAAATGCCGTCGAGGCGGGGCTGACCGAGACCTGGAATCTGCTCGTCTCGGGGCGACTGGTCGTCCAGGAGCATCTGACGAATTGGCGCAGTGAATTTCGGAAGTATCATCGCGACGAACAAGGGCGTATCGTGAAGGTGGCTGACCATTTGATGGATGCCACGCGGTATCTGGTGCTGAGCGGGCGGCACGCGATGCGACCGCCGCCACGACCGGCACAGCCGAGGGGCGGATACACGACCGGCGAGTCGTCACTGACAGATTGGATGGGCGCATGACCAGCGAGATGCAGCAGGCACTGGACCGGTTTAAGGTCGGCTCGGATGCCGACAGCGACCAGCGGACCCGCGAGGTGGACGCGTTGCGGTTTCAGGTGCCCGAGTTTTGCTGGCCCACCGAGGTCAAGGATCAGCGCAAACCGCAGCTCATCGGCGGGGTCTCGATTCCGCAGCGCCCGATGCTGAGCATTCCGAGTCTGGACCATCCGATCCAGCTCGTCTTGAACGCCGAAAAAGCCGCGCATCTGGGCGTCTCGATTCACCCGCTGAGTGATGACGCTGAAGAAGAGACCGCCGAGGTGCTCCAGGGGCTCTATCGCCGGATCGAAGTGCAGAGTCGGGCTGGGTTGGCGCGGAGCTGGGCCTTCGAGCGCGCCGTCAAGGCCGGACGCGGCTATTACCGCGTGATTACCGAGCCGGACCCGGACAGCGACGACCCCTACGACCAGCGCATCACGATCAAGCGCATTTTGCAGCAGGGCAGCGTGGTCCTGGACCCGTTTGCCCAGGAAGCGGACGCCTCGGACGGCGAATGGGCCTTCGTCGTCAACGACATGCCGTTCGACACCTACAAACGGCGCTATCCCAAGTCGGCGATGGCCGCGTACAGCGAAGACGAGCTCTCAGCGGTCGGGATTTCAACGCCGTCGTGGGTCTCGGGCGACGAAGGCGCGTCCCGCGCCGTGCGCGTGGCGGAATACTACCGGCTGGAGTACACCACGTCGAGAAAAGTGCTGCTGGACGATGGGTCGGAATCCGATGAGGACGCGATCCCCGAGGGACGCACCGCCCGCGAGGGGCGTGACGCCCGACAGCGCGTCGAGCGCACCCCGGTGCTCTACTGGAGCACAATCAACGCGGTCGAGGAGCTGGAGCCGAAGCAGGAAATGGACGGCCGCCATATTCCGATCATCCCGGTTATTGGCCGCGAGCTGATTCCGTTCGATCAGGAGCGCCGCTACGTCGGCATGATCGAGCCCAACAAGGACGCCGTGCGCCTGCAAAACTACGCGGCCTCGGCGGCTGTCGAGATGTCGAGTTTAGAGACGAAAGCGCCCTACATGATGGTGGAGGGGCAAGAAGAGGGCCACGAGCAGGAATGGCAGCTCTCGAACGTCCGTAATTTCCCCTACCTCCGCTATAGCCCTGTGAGTCTGAACGGGCAACCCGCACCGCCGCCGCAGCGCACCCAGGTCGATGCGTCCCGGCTCGGACCCAGTATGCTGCTGCTGCAGCAGGCCCGTGAGTTTATCCACGAGGGCACCGGCGCCTATGAGTCGGCCCTCGGGCAGCAGACCCCGGCCGCGAAGAGCGGCAAAGCGATTCTCGCGCTGCAAACGCAGCATGATTCGGGAAGCTCCCACTTTATCGATAATTTGGCCGAGATCAGCCTGACGTATGAGGCCAAGGTGATCCTGGACCTGATCCCGCATATCTATGATCGACCCGGTCGGATTGCGCGCATCCTCGACTTAGAGGACGAGCCCCAGACCGTCATGCTGAACGCCCCGTTTCAGCGCGACCCGCAGACGCAGCGCCCGATCCCCGCTCCGGCACTCCCAGCGATGGGGTCCGGTGCCCCCATGGGCCCAGGCGCCCCAGGCGGGCCACTGATGGGTCCAGGTGGACCCCCGGCACTCCCCGGCGCCGTGGCTGTGCCCTCCGGCGGATCGCCGATGGGACCGGGCGGTTTCCCGATGGCCCCCGGTGGCCCACCTGGACCGCCTGGGCCACCCCCGATGGGCCTGATGGCGCCGCCCCCGTCTGGGAGGCCGGTCGAACTGTATGACCTGCGAAAAGGGCGCTACGGCATTACCGTGAGTATTGGACGCAGCTACAAGAGCCGTCGCGAAGAGGGCGCGGACGAGATGGGCCAGCTCTTCCAGGCCAATCCCGCCCTGTTCCCGATTCTGGGCGATATCTATCTCAAATTTCGGGACTTCCCTGGACATTTGGAAGCGGCAGAGCGGGTCAAGAAGATGCTGCCGCCGCCGCTCCAGGACCAGGACGAGGGGCCGGACCCCCAGAGGCTCCAGCAGCAGGTGCAGGAGTCGGGGCAGATGGTGGAGCAGCTCACCAAGGCGCTGGACGAGAAAACGCAACTGCTCGCGACCGACGCGCAGAAGCTCCAGGCCCAGACGGCCCAGACACAGATGGACAATCAGGCGAAGCTCGACATCGAGCGGATGCGGATTGAAATCGAGCGGATGCGGAACGAAACCGAGCTGACCATCACGGCCATGAAGATCAAGGCGGATGAGGCCGAGGCGCGGCTCAAGTCCGACACGCGGCTCGCGGAATCTGAGCAGTCGAGTGCGACCAAGATCCTGCATGATGAGACCGAGCACCGGCATCAAGAGGAGATGGCCGTGATTGACGGGCTCAAACAAGAGGCCGAGTCGGCGCAGGCGGAGGCGCCCGCGACGGTGCTGGCTATCGAGATGACGCCGACAGACGAGGCTGACTAATGCCCCCACCACGCAGACGGACACGCGGTGCGCTCTCGACCTACGACCGGGAGATGCTCCAGGCTATTGCCGACCGGCGGATCGACCCCACTGACCCCGACGCCCAGGCCGTATTGCAACGCGTCAACGCGCCACAGACAGATGAAGTCTGGTTGTCTATCGGGGGACCGGACGAGGCGCCTCCGACGGTGACGCCACCCCCTCAGTCTCTGCACACGGGGGAGGTCGTCGAGCGAGCGCACCATGACCCCGTGACGGGGGGATTTAATACCAGACGCCCAGACCCTGATCCGGTATCTGAGCAGGAGCTGTATCCCTGGCGCAGCGGGACACCGGAGGCGGAACGCCCGCAGATGCCCACCTTTGGTAGTCTTGGACGTGAGGCTTGGGACGTGGCAAAGGGCATCGCCACGCAAACAGTGGGGCGCAATCCCTATCCGCAGGCGCTACAGGACCAGCTGCGCGAGCAGGGGCTCCCGACCGACCCGCGCATCGAAGGCCCATGGGGGGCACTTGAGGCCGCGACCGGGGTGCTTCCCGCAACAGCCGGGGCGGTCTATGACGCAGCGACGGGCGCAGATCCCGCTCTCGCCGACCTGGTTCACGACCCGCCGACGTGGGAGCGCACATTGGCAGATCGTGGGGCACCGAAGGTGGCGCAATATGGCGGGACCATGCTGGATCTCTTGACGGGTCCAGAGGATCTATTCGCTCCTGGAGCTTCTGCGGTTGCGGGCCTCGCGGTGCCAGTCGGCCGCGCAGTAGGCAAGCTCGTCAAGGGAGCGACAAAGGCGAACACGCTCATCCCGCCGGCATTGCGTGGGTTGGAAAAAGTATTAGATCCAACGGACTGGCACACGTTCAGTCGAGCGGTGGAGCGTTCGCCCGACGCGAAACGTCCCCTGTCGATGCTGCTCCCATCAGAGGTGGGTCCGCTGACTCGATCAGTGGGGGGTGTCACCCGCTTTGCGGACATCTACAACCGACTCCCCGACGCTAATTACCTGGCGGCGGCTATTCTGCGCGGTGCCCCCAAGCGCGGATGGTATGCCAACAGTCGGCAGGCGCTGACAGAGATTCTGGGCGACGATGCCGACATGTTCACGGGCCTGTTGGCGGCCATGTCGCCACAGACCAGCGTCGAAAGCAACCTGACAAACGCCCTGAATACGTTTGTGAACTGGCGTGCCGCTGGCCGACCCACAGGGGAGCAGGAGATCCTGGAGATTCTAGGGCGCAGCGTGCAGGGGGGCACCGACAAGAGTGTACTGGAAGCCTGGGCGCCCAACTCCGTGCGCGTGCTCCAGGGCGGGCAGTCGGTGTCTGGCCCAAAGATCGATCAGTTTTGGCTGGCGCTGCGTGATCGCGCCCTGAACACCAAGGCTGGAGCGATGGACACCCAAGAAGCGATGGTCCTGGATGCCTGGATGGCAAACCTGATGGGAGCCGACCAGAAGCTCTGGAGCGGTAACCTGAATAAGGAGAATGTGGCAGCACGGCTCGCGGAAGGCGACCCCGGTGCCACTCCCGCCTATTTAGCCGGCGTAGCCAAGATGCGAGAGGCCGCGAAGAAGGCAGGCGTCAAAGGCGCCGAGGCGCAAGAGATGGCCTGGTCCACGGCGATGGCACTGTATGAGCAAGCCTCCGCACAGGGGATCTCCGCACGGGAGGTCTTGCAACGGGGGCTCCTAACGGATGAGGTCGTGGCGGGCACGCCGGACTTTGCCACGCTGCTCCGAGATCCCGAGTTTGCGTCGATTCTGGGTCGCGACCAGCAGCTAGCGGAGCGGCTCAAGTCATCGACGCGGACGCCCAGAGCTGCGCCGGAGCCGATGGAAGCGGCGGACGAGGGAAATCTCCTGCGCGTGGCCGATACACTGGACGATCTCCGCGCCATGCGTCTCACCGATACAGCGGTGAAGACAGGCCGGATGCCCGAGGACACCCTCGCGGGCGTCGTGGCGGCTGAAGCCGTCACCGATGCCCAGCATTCGGCATTCCTGCCGCATGGGTCCACCCCGGAGGGGACGCGTATACATCGGTCTCCTCGCATTTTTGGGGCTGGGGAGACCCTCCGCGAACAGCAAGGGGTAATGGACGCGGCCCTTGGCCCCGGCACGGGATCGAGATTCAGGGGGACGGGGTCGTATATCGATGACGCGGGAATAAGACAGGAGAACCCGGTCTCGTCGTATGGGTTCAGGGGGGGAGAGATGCGTGGGGGTGGCCTCCCGGTCAAGTTAGAGCGAGCGTTGCGAGCCGCCCGGAACATCATCGCGGGGGGGACGGGGCAATCCACTGCCGCGCACGTCGTGATCAATCCGGGGGTGCCCCGCGCACGGCATAACGCCGCCACGATTTACGCCGGACGTGACCTGGGGAGGCCGGCGATCTCAGCCTTCGCGGCAGACCTTCGCGCCTTGAACGTGGCGGGGAGTTTTGTCCCGGTGCATAGCGCGAACTCGGTGCGCGTATTGCGATTAGGCGATGATTTTCTGCCGACGCCGCTATTAGAGTCTGATGAGCGGTTAGTCCGGCAGCTAGCAACACGGCATTTCGGGACCGAGAACGCGAAGGGGCAAATGTCCGCGCCACGCATGGAAACCGGGGAGAACGTGGCGAAAAAAGGCTATGAAGAAATCGCGCAGGGCGCAGATCCAGGGACAGGGAAACGCGTGGGTCGGATGGTGGGGAAGGAGTCGGACTGGGCGCAGCTAAAGCCAGCCGTGAAAAACCGTATGGATACCGCGGTGAAGGCGTGGGCGACCAGGCTGCTCAATATCTACGATATGCCACGCATCCGCCGCGAACGCCCCGATGAAGCTCGTATGCTGGAGATTCTCGCGTCAACGGGAGCGTCCGGGTTAGCAAAGGCCCGCGAGGCTGGCGTGGTATTGCCCGCGCTAGCGGCGCTAGGATTTCACCTTACGCCGTCTGGGGCGTCGGGGACGGTCCCGCAAGGCGAGGAGTCGTGAGTATTCTGACTTCGTCCACGCTACCACGTCTGGCATCACGGTGACGTAATGCAGTTTCCCCTTATAGCGCCAGTCGTCCTTGTCCATCGTCTCAAGCTCGTGCTTCAGTAACTCGATATTCGCTTCATGGCCCTCTCTAAAATGGCGTTCGCAATACTGGATCTTCTCCTCCAGGCGCAGCGAGCCATACAGCATCGACATTCCCACGCGGCGTTTGCCGGTATGGGGGTCATGCGCGGGATCATGCGGGGTTGTCATACAGCACCTCATCATGCGCGGGAGAAACCACCCACCTGGCGTGGGTTGGTGACCGTCACAGGGCCGCGCCCCTCGGGTCGTCTGGATGAGCGATGCAGCGCGTGGACGCGCCCCATCAGGGGTCAGTATATCAGAAAAAGCGCCTCCTCGCTTTACCGGCGCGGGTGTGATATTTATGCAGTCGTGACAGACACATGTTACTTCCGACGCGAGGACTATGACGACTGAACCTGGGACGGTCACCGACGGCGATATCACCATCGACTCGAACCACGAGTCTGCGGACCAAATTGCCGTCGCCTTTCAGGACGATCCGCCGCCGCCGACTGAGGACGCTCCCGCGGTTGAGGCGGTTGAGGCGGTTGAACCCGTCGAGGCGGTTGACGAGACGGCGCCTGCGCCACCTAAAAAGCGGTCGCGTCGTAATGACCCAGGCGAGGCGGTCAAGGCCGCGATTGCCAAACAGCGCGAGGCTGAACGCCGCGCCGAGGCGGCTGAGTCTCGCGTGCAGGAACTCTCGGCGCCCGCACCGACCCCGGACCCGCACCCCACGGCGGAGCCTGCACCACAGGCGCCGACCTGGGAGCGGTTCAAGACGATGCCGGGGGTGCCCACGGTTGATCAGTTCCAGTCCTACGAGGACTATTCGATGGCCCTGGCCGAGTTTGTCTCGGATGCCAAGCAGACCGAGCACACGGCGGCCCAACAGCAGGCGCACGAGCAACAGCAGGTCGCGCAGCAGCAGCAAGCGCAGCTCGACCGCTGGTCCAAGACGCTGGAGGAGGCGCGCCAGCACGACCCCAAATTTGATGAGACCTTGAATCTTGATACGCCAATGAGCCTGCCGATGCAGCACTTGGCGATGGAGAGCCCGCACGGGATCGCGATCTTGCAGTGGCTCTCCGCACACCCAGATGACGCTCAGCGCATGTCCACGCTGCACCCGGCGGAAACGTACCGGGAATTGGGCAAATTGGAGGCCCGACTCGAAGCTGCCTCATCCACTAAAAACAGCGGCCCAGCCCGAGTCGTCAGTTCCGCGAAAGCCCCGATCAAGCCGCTCGGGACCTCGCCACCCGCAGAAGACCCCTTCGAGATCACCGACGATTTATCCATGGACGAACACTTCCGGCGGATGAACGCGGCAGATCGGCAGGCGGGTCTGCTGTAATTCAAAAGGATGATCGATGGCTAATACACTTGCCACACCGTCCTGGACGACAAAGGAAGTCGCACGCGGCTTTATCAACAAGCTCGTGTTCCTTGCCAATGTCAACCGGACATACGATTCACAATATGAGATTGCCGGCGCGAAAGTCGGCAACACCGTCAACGCCAGACTCCCACAGCGTTTTACCGTGACTGACGGTCAGGCGCTTCAACTCCAGAACCTGTATGACCAGACGGTGCCTATCTCGCTGACGAACCAAAAAAACGTCGCGTTTGGGTACTCCAGTCAGCAGGCCACGACCGAGCTGGACAACATTCGGACGCGCTACATCAACCCAGGGTCTGAGGCACTGGCGAACGCGGCTGAAGTGCTGGCGTTTAATGCGGTCTACCGGGACATCTACTCGTCGGTCGGGACACCAGGCACGACGCCTAGTGCGACCCTGACCTATCTTGAGGCTGGCGTGAAGCTGACCGACCTCTCGGCCCCCTTGCGGGGACGCGTGGCGGTGCTCGACCCGCTAGCCATGAGCACCATCGCGAACACGACCAGCTCGCTCTTCAACCCCACCGCCGTCATTTCCGAAAATTTTGAAGAGGGAATGTTCGGACGGAAGCAGCTCGGCGTGGATAAGTGGCTGCAAGATCCGGTGCGTCCGACGCATACGACTGGCACCTATACGGCCTCGACGCCGTTGGTCGATGGCGCGTCTCAGACGGGCAGCACGCTCGCTACGGATGGCTGGGCCTCTGGAGCCGCGACACTGAACAAGGGTGATATCTTCACGATTGCCGGTGTCAATTCGGTCAACCCACTGTCGTACTCGTCCACGGGACGGTTGCAGCAGTTTGTCGTCACGGCGACCACGTCTGACTCGTCAGGCGATATGGCGACGTTGCCGATTAGCCCCAGCATTATCACCTCTGGGCAACTCCAGACCGTGGATGCCTCACCCGCGAACAATGCCGTGATTACCGTGCTGGGCACGACGGCAGCGGCGGGCGGCACCCTGGCGACCACGACCAGTCCACAATCGTTTGTGTATAGCCCAGACGCCTTCGCCTACGTAATGGCTGATTTGGCTAAGCCGGGGGCCGGTGCTGAGTCCACCACGGTACGTAGCAAGGCACTCGGGTTTTCCATTCGCATGGTCGAGCAGTATCAAATCGGCACGGACCAGAATCCCAGCCGTCTTGATATCCTGATCGGCGCAGCGACTATCCAGGCGCGTCTCGCCTGCAGAGTGTGGGGTTAATCATGGCACTAGCGACAACAACACTATCGTCCGCCGTTGCCGTCGATGACACATCGATTGTCGTCGCGTCAGCAACCTCATTTGACGCAGGACGCTTGGTCCTCGTGGACAACGAGGTGATGCAGGTCGCGCAAAACTACAGCTCAGGCACCACGGTTGATGTGATGCGGGGCGTCAACGGATCGGCCACCGTCGCGCATGTGGTTACAAGCAATGTGACGCATGGAGACGCGACCGATTTCTCCAAGCCTGCCGCGCAGGAGATCATCGGCTACCAAGCCTCACGGGCGACCGTGATCACTAGCATCACCGCCACTGGCACCCTGACGTTGCCGGCAGCGGGGACCGACGCTCGGGTCGTCCTCAACGGGACCAGTGTGATTGCGTTGACGATCCCGGTACCGACCAAAGACATGGACGGGACGCTGTTGACCATCGTCGGTAACGGCGCTGCGGCCCATACGCTGACGTTCACCGGCGGCTTGTCTGGCGCTGGCTCGTCTTACGACGTAGTCACGACCAACTCCACGGCCCCGATTGCATTCACCGTGATTGCGTGCAACGGACTGTGGAACTCGTTTGTGGCGACCCCGATGGCGGGGACGGTCACGAACATCACAGGCACCGTGGCCTAACATCACACAGAGGGGAGGGCACACTGTGGCCCTCCCCTCTTTTCCACGAGGGCATACATGGGGATTGTGCATAACCCGGATTCGGACTACGCCAGGGAGCTGGAGAAATGGAACCAGCCGACGACCAACGGCGGATTTAGTGCGGCGAGATTTGAAGAGTACCCGCTCATGGTGTACAAGGCGTTCCAACGCGAGAACGGGAAAGTGATGTGCGGCGACCCCCGTGCCTCGGTAGGGGATGCTGAAGGCGAAGCCTTTTCTCGGTCGTGTCAACTAGTCGTGAAGAGCAACGAGGAACGCGACCGCGCACTGGCCGATGGCTGGTCCGCCTCGCCAGATCAGGCGCTTGAGAAATTCGAGCATGATTTGCAGTCCATTGCTGAAGTGACCGCGCAGCGACACTTTGCCGATCAGGGACTCAGTGATCGTGCCAAGGCCGAGGCGCAACAGGCCGATGACGCGACCCATGCACAGGTACCGTCCGTCCCGATTACGCCGGTCAAGCCGAAGCGTGTCCGGCCGTCGCGTAGTAAGGCGAAGGGGTAACGCATGGCCCAAACGAGCGGAACGTATAACCGATCTCTCGTGATTACGAAAAGCGATACGGTGAACTTTGACGGTTCCACGTATTCTGCCGCTGCCTCGACGAAGGCTATTCCGGCCGATGCCATCTTCGTGGGAGGCGCTGGGGTTGTGGTCGCGATTTTCGAGGATGGCAGCTCCGCGCCCTTTACGGTGCTTGCCGGCACGGTGCTGCCGCTCAAGTGTATTCGGGTGAATAGCACGAGTACGACAGCGACACTCATGAATGCGCTCTATCAAGTGTAATGACTGTCAGCGAGCTCATTACTGCGGCCCTGCAAGACCTGCGGGTGCTGCAGGTCGGAGAGACGGCGTCAGCGAATGACGCGGCCTATGGGCTGGATCGGCTCAATGACTGGATCGACGCCCTCGCGACTGAGGGGCTGACGGTCTATAGCCGAGCGCGCACGCTCTGGACCATCTCATCAGCCACGAGCTACACGATTGGGACGGGCGCCACGATCAACTGTGCGCGCCCCACGGGTCCACTCGCTATCGACAACGTCGGCTTTCAGGACACGTCGGTCTCACCGACGATAGAATACAACCTGGGGCCGGTCCTGACAGAGGATGCCTACGACGGGATCGCGCAGAAGGCTCTCACGTCTGTCTATCCGCAGGCCGTGTACTACAACCCCACATACGACTCGGGGTTCGGGCTCATTCGGCTCTGGCCGATCCCCACTAGCACCACGCTGCAAGGCGTGATCTACACCCTGGTCCCGGTGAGCGAATTTGCCGCCATCAGTGACACGATTGCACTGCCACCGGGGTATCGACGGTTCCTGCGGACCAATCTCGCCAAGGAGCTTGCCAGCGCCTTTGACTCGCCGCTGACGCCGGATATCCAGCAGGCCGCGAGGGAGAGCAAGGCCGATGTCAAACGTGCCAACGAGCGCCTCATGGACCTCTCCAGTGGCGTGGCAGGGTTGATCTTTGGTGGGGCCGGCCCGCATTACAACATTTATTCGGATACGTAGACATGTCGAA
>JAYZGM010000303.1:0-9154 GCA_036336225.1 Acidobacteriota bacterium
GCCGCCTCGATAGAGATCGGTCTGCACGCGATCGAAGACCACGCGTTTCTGCGTACCATCGAGACTGTTCACCACGAGACGAGCAAAACCCTCACTGCTGGCGACTTCCATCGTGTCCGCATTCACCGTGGGCAGATAGCCACGTACGCCGGTCAAGGAGAGGACACGGTCGGGTAGCTCGACCGCGAGCGGCGGGTGCATGAGGAACGGTCCTGGCACGTCACCCACGAACCGCGGCGCGTCGGTCGGCCCCGGCCCGTAGACCACAAAGGCTTCAGACCCGGGAACGTAGGCGGGCGCCCAGTAGTCGCGAGCGCCGTCGCTCTCAAGACGAACGTCGTTCCCGCGAGGACCGGCCGAAACGATCGCCCACTGGTTATTCCGGCGTCTGGTGAACGCCACGCGGCCGGCATCGGAGACCGCCGGAGACAGCGCCGCCACGTTCACCGCACTCACCGGGCGCGACGTCGAGCCATCCAAGGCGAGCCGATAGATCCGCGGCTCACCGTCCCGCTCCGAGTAAAAGACGACCGCCTCACCCCCTGGTGTCCATGCCGGGGATCCGTCCCAACCGCCGTCATGGGTCAGCCGTCGAACGTTGGACCCGTCGGCCTGCATGACGTAGAGCTCGCTCGCTTCATAAGCAGTCGCCACCGCCGCACCAGACGCAACACCCCCAGCGTCGCGGCTGCTCGAGAACACGATGTGGGCGCCATCCGGAGAGACGGCGGGGTTGTAGTCCCCAGCCTCGTGGCGGGTCAAATTCGTAGCCGCCAGGGCCCCTTCGGCGGGATGGTACGGGTCGAACGGCATCGCGTAGATGTCCGGGTTGCCGGTGGCCGAACTGACGAAGACGAGCGTGCGTCCGTCCGGCGAGAAGACAGCCGCGTCCTCCATCGCGTCGGTCTCGGTCAGTCGAAGCGGCGTGGTCGGCTCCTGGAGGTCGAGCAGATAGAGATCCGGATTCCCAGTACGTTCGGATGTAAAGACCACCCAACGGCCATCGGGGGACACCGCGGGGTTGTAGTCGAGGCCGGGATCGCTGGTCAATCGTCTTGGTGTCCCCCGGCGCGCCTCAAAGAGGTAGATATCCCAGTTACCCGGCGCAATGCGGCTATACACCACTGTCTCCTGTACGGATTCAGTGGGCTGGGCCTCACTCGCCCATCCCGCGGCGAAGACACAGACGCCGACGACCACGGTCGCGATGGTTCTCATGAGCACACCTCTTGTTCTCAGATCTCGGGTCAGTCCCCAGCCGATCACGGTTGCACAAGCTCCGGAAACCCCTCGTCCCCTGCCTCGAGCTGCACGCCGTACGTGTTGAGCGACATCGACGTCGCTCGATACGAGCTGGGGGTATAAACCGCGCTCATCGTCTCGACAAGATCGTAACGAGCCATTAGCGTGTCCCAGGTCTCTTGCGACACCATCGCGTGCTGGTAGAGCTCGTCGACCATCCGGAGCAGCGTAACGTCCGCGGCGGTAGCGTCCACCGAGGTGGGACCCGCGGCGACCGTCACCGGGTCAACCCCATGATCTCGTGCGCGCCCGACGGTGCCAACATGTTTGGCCCACTCGTACACCGCGTGGCAGTTCCAACCGATACGCAGAATCAAAGTCTCCCGGTCGTGCGGCGTGAGCGGCGAGATCCGATTGATATACCGAGCCCGTCCGCTTCGCACCTGCGCGAGGGCGGGATGACGCGCGAACGTCCGGGTCACGGCGATCCCAGGGCCGTCGAGCGGGTCCAGCCGAGCCACCGTGAGCGGAGGTTCTCGATCTGGCGCCTCAATCCTATACGGCACGTCATCTGGGAGGCGGTCGGGGGTGTCGGCGTCCGGCTGCACGCCGAGCGAGTTGTAGAGCATCGACAGTACCGTGATGTGGGTGACCGTCTCCACCGCATCAATGACCCGATGCTCATCGTATCGCGAGGTCAATGCCCGCCAGGTCGCGTTTGTGACGGATGAGTTGACGTAGAGCTCGTCGGCCAATCGCAGCAGCGTCCGCTCTTCCTCATCCCAACCCGGCGCCTGCGGCCCCTCGGCGACGCGACGTAGCTCCTCGTCGGTCATCCCGAGATCGCGCGCCCGCGCGGCATGCGTCGCCCAGAGCGGCGGGTTTCCACACAACCAGGCCGCACGCAAGATCAACAACGCTCGCTGCGGGGCCGGCACCGTCGAGCCCTCGTTCAAATAGACCGTCACCGGCATCAGGCCTTCGACGATGGCCGGCACGTTCAGGAGTGTCCGGAGCTGGTTATCTGCGCGACCATCACCGGTGTACTGCTCGACGAGTGACCGATGCTCGTTGGTCCATTCTGCTTCCGGGAGCGGCGCAACCCGGGGTCGGGTCGGGGCGACCGGTTGCCGGTCGCGTGGTGGCGGGTCAGGCCGCGTCTGCGCCGTGGCCGAAACGGGTGCCCACACCCAGAGCAGAGCCAGACAGAGCAATGGAGGAACGGTTTTACCGGTCATGCGGGCTCCTTCCTGGCGACACGATGTGCGCTTCGATCGTCGGCAGGCTGATCGTATCGCGTCGTCGGGCGCCGTGCCCACGACTTGTTTACCGTCGTGTGGACGCAAGGGATCCGCGCGAAGCCTCTCCTCGCAAGTTCTCTGTTCAGGCAGATCGCCGTGTAACGTTTCAGCCGACGCATGAGCACGAAGCTCACGCAATCGGTGAGGCTGAGCGTCTTGTCGTCGTAGCCGACGAAGCGCTGCCTCGTCGTGTGCTCGTCCTGGCGTGTCACCCGCACACGAGGTTGGCCAGGCACCTTGGCGAAGGATCTTGCCGAACCGGCTCGGGCGGAAACGTCATCAAGCCGGCGCGACGGATTCAGCTCGACATTACGTACGACACGGCGCTCCGTACGCCACAGTCTGGATCTGTAAAACACTCCTCACGCCGACTTTCGCCGGCGGGCGGGTGGATGGCTGGACGGCTCACTGTCTCGAGCACGCACGGCTCACACGCCCCAGCAGTGTGGACGTCGGCGAGTGTCGCCTATCGCGGGAGGGTGTCGGCGTGAGCTCCGCGGCCGGACGGTGGCGAGCGTTCGCGGACCCTCTTCGACCGGGCGAGACGGCGACCGCATCCACGGCCACCGTCTCGTGCCCGATTCTTACTGTTCCTGCTCCGCCTCCAATTCCTGCATCCGCGAGCCGGCCATGATGCCCTCCATACCGTAGTTGCCCTCGTGGCAGGCAAACTCGTAGATAAGGTCGGCATTTCGCTTCATCGGGAGTTGGGCGGTCCAGGGGCTGACCCAAATCGTCGGATCGGTCACCGTGAACTCGTACATGAGCGTGTCATCTTCCATGAGCGTGAACCGCTCGATCAACGACAGGTTCTCGCCGGTCGACAGAAGGGGCCGTCCGATCTGGTCGTGTTTCCCGTTGAACCCGACCGTCTCAACCACGAGGGTATCGCCTTCCCAGCGGCCACGCGAGTCTCCCATCCACTGGGAAATTTGGTGTCCGGCATGCGGTCGCCCATCGAGCGGAATGATCCGCACATCGTGGTTCTGTTCGTTCAGCAACGCCACAACGCCCGGCGCCTGAAACACCTGCACGTTGTTGTTGTAGCCGCCCACGCTGATGGGCGGACCCGCCTTGGCGTGTTGAATACAGCGATCACCGGCATCGAGATCCGTGTAGTGAGCCGCCGGCAACGCGCCGCGACGTACCGCCGCAATACGCGCGGCCTCCTCCGAGTCGGCGCGCTGTTGGGCATCGGACGTCAGCGACGGCAGGCGGCCGTTTGCGGGGTCCACGACCAGCGACGTACGCAATGTGCCCACGGCCGTCGTGCCTCGATCTAGCCAGAAGTTGTTGTAGAACCCGGGCGTGCCGTCCTCCCGACGGTCCACCTGGTTGCTGGTTGAAGTGCGCTGCGGCGCCCGGGTCAACAGGTCCGCATTCCGGTCTAGGATGTCCCGCTCGATGCTGGCCGCCTCTTCTTCGGTCAAATACGCTTTGTCCGCCTGGTCCTCCGGTCGTTCAAGCGGCGTGACCGTGCGATAGTCCCAGACCCCTTGCAGGTCCGGGTCGCCCCATGGCATCCGGCCCACACCCGCCGACTGCGCGGCCGCCAGAAGCGGCACAAGCGTCAGGGCGGCGATGACCCCACATGTAACGGTGTTACGTCGACTGAGCATAGCTTTCTCCTCCTGACACCTCAATTGGAGTGACACTACTTCACTTTTGGCTGGTCGACCACGATTACCGACGCTGGACGGAATCGATCGCGCCACGAGAGACCTTCACCACGAGCTGCTACGCCACCGTGAGCTGGATGAGCCGGTCGGCTCGATCCGCTCGGTCGAGGTCACCACACACCGCAATGAGGTCTTCGAAACGCGCGGCCGAGATGGGAAGCCCGGGAACGACGTCGCGAATCCGTCGCGCCTCTTCGTCGAAATCCCAGATAAACTCCCTCCCGGTCGCCTGCTTCGTATAATTCCGTCCATCCTTGGTAAAGATGGTGATTCTGGGTCCAAAGAGCGTCATCTCATGAGATGGGATGATGGTGACCCGGTTCATCAGATCGAGTACTTCCGGCGGGTCGGGAACATCGGCCAGCAGAGGGAAGCCACGACGTACGACGCCGTAGGCCGTGTAGTATCGCGTGCTGCCCCGGGTCGCCGTCCCGATGTCTTCCCGTCGGGTGGGAAAGGCCGGGCTCGGATATTGCGTTTCGAGCCAGTTGACGACCGCTTCGACCCGGTCAACGTCGGCGTAGGAGATGTTCTGCTCTGCACAGAGCTGCGCGGTGACGTCGACGTGCGGGATGTTGTAGCCAGCGGTAGAGTAGATCCGGTAGAGCGTTTCCAGGAAGAGCCACTCGTCACCCAGCCCGGCCGTGATCAAGCCGAGATCGGTTTTCGTGTCGCCCACAAAGCTGTGGGTAAGCTGGCCCCGATTGTTGCCGAGGTAGGCATGATAAAAACCGGCCTCACCCTCCAGGGCGGTTTCCCCCGCCGTGCGTCCCTGTCGGGCAAGCGCGACGGCCAGAAGCGCATTGCGCGCGGCGGCGCTCTCACGCAACCCGCGACTCTCGAGATTGCCTGCCGCCAGATTGACCGAGAGCCCGATGGCGTTGGTCATCTGGTCCTCCGTCAACCCCATGATCTTCCCCGCCGCGACGGTGGCGCCGAAGATGCCAAAAACCGGCCCGGCGTGGAAGCCCCGGGTCATCATGGTGGGGATGACATCGGCTGCCATCCGCTCCATGACCTCATACCCTGCCACGAGGCCGGCCAGGAAGTCTTCGCCAGACGCCGCTTCTGCCTCTGCCGCGACCAGCGCGGCCGGCACAATACAGGTTCCGGGATGCGTGAGCATGCGGAACGTGTCCCACTTCCCACCCGCCAAGATCATCTCGGCGTTGGCGAAGACGGCCCCCGCCTTCGTCGCCCGCGTACCGGTCACCAACAGCGTCCCGCCCCGTGGGAACCCGGCCTCATCCTGAGTGATGAGATCGATGGCCTGACGGCCCGCGGGCAGCTGGGAGCCAAGCAACGCGGACGCCATCGCGTGCAGGGTGACCCCTTGGGCGCGGTCGACGACCGCCGGGGGGAGGTCGTCATAGCGAAGACCGGTCACCCACCGGGCGAACCGTCGACTGGTGGAGACGCGCGAGTCGGCCTGGACGCGTGCGGCGGAGGCCGCCCGGGCTGGACGCGTCACCACGCCGAACGGTGACACGGCCCCCGCACCCAGCAGACCACCGGCCGCTATCGTCCTCCGTAACAGACTTCGCCGCGTCAGGTCTGTATTCACGGTTTGCAGACCGGGCTTTTCGGGCCTCCGACACTCACTCCCCGACGACGACGGTGACGTCCTCGGTCGCCATCACCCCCCCATCGTGCGCGAGCCAACGCCTGATGTCTGTCCTCGGCACGACGCGCCCCGTGGTGAGCGTCCGGCGGAAGTTCTGGTGGGTCGTCATACTCACCCTCGTTCATGGAAGGAAGACCGTCCGCACGATGCGCCCGCATTTCTTGAGGTCTTTCTATCGTTCAGGCAAGCTAGCAGCTTCAAGACGACTCGTCAAACGGGCCGCCGCAGTCACCGATCGAGCTAAGGGCCCGGCCGGCACAAGTGAGAATGTTTGGCGGCCGATGCAGCCCGTGTGGCGGCGTTGATCGTCGGTCGAATACGGTCTGTATCCTCCCTCCTCGCGCCTTGCCAGCCGGGTGCCTCGAGAATGTTGTCACTTGTTCCGGGACGAACCCTCAGCCACGGGCAATGTCAAGGTGATCAGCTCCGGCACCGAAGAGCCACCAACCGTCAGGGCGACATACTGTCGACCATCCACCATGTAGGTCATCGGCGTGCCTATGGCCCCACCTGGCAGATCGACCGACGCAATTTCTTCACCCGTCCGTTTATCCAAAGCCACCAGACGTGGACCGTCGTTTGTCCCGCCCGCCGTAAGAGCGTAGATCAGGAGCGTCTTTGTCAGGACCGGCCCGGCACGGTTGCTGTCGCCACCGAGCGGTGGGAGGTCGAGGTCACGCAGCATCGGCAGGTTACGAATCCGGTCGCCACGACCCATCGGCTGCATCCAGACGTGCTCGCCCGTGTTCATGTCGATGGCGGTCATCCGAGAGTAGGGTGGCTTGAACAACGGGAGCCCCTGTGGCATCTGCGGACGGTCCGCGGGCCGTTTCTCGATGATGCGGAGGCTGGCGTCCTCACCTGGTGCTGGCTCACGAAACTGCTTCACCGCATAGCGATTCCCAGACGGCACGTAAAGGATCCCGCTCTCGGGGTCGACCGCCGCGCCCGACCAGCTACCCGCGCTGAACCCAGGTCGCACAATCGTGCCCCGCTGGCTGTGTGGCGTGTAGAGGGGACCGATCCGGAACGGCGCGACCACGCGTACGGCCATCTCGCGGATCTCCGATGTAAAGTCCACGAGATCGTCGATCGTCACCCCCTGATAGTCGAACGGCGCTGGACGCGTCGGGAACGGCTGGGTCGGCCACGGCACCTCACCCTCGATGTCGGTGTCCGTCGGGACAGACCGTTCTTCGATCGGCCACACGGGTTCTCCCGTGGCGCGGTCAAAGACGAAGGTAAAGCCCTGTTTGGTGATCTGCGCCACCGCCTTGATTCGTCGCCCGGCCACCGTGATGTCTATCAGGTTTGGCGCGGCCGGGATGTCATAGTCCCACAGCCCGTGATGCACGAATTGAAAGTGCCACACACGCTCGCCGGTCTCCAGATCGAGAGCCACCAGACTCTCGGCAAACAGGTTCCGGCCCGGCCGGTGGCCACCGTAGTAATCAGGCGCCGGCGTGTTGAGCGGCAGGTAGATATAGCCGAGCTCCGGATCGATGCTCATCATCGTCCAGACACCGACCTTCCCCGTCTCCCGCCAGGAATCGCCCCCCCAGGTGTCGTTCCCGAACTCGTCGCCCTGCGGAATGGTGTGAAACGTCCATTGTGTCGCGCCGGTCTTCACATCAAAACCGCGCATCCACCCTGGCGGCATCTCCTTCCGAATGTTGTAGCTGGAGATCGACATCGGCGTTACGACCGTGTCACCAAACACGATCGGTGGCGACTGCACCGAGTACGGCAAGGCATTCAGCCAGTCCCGGTCGCCGCGGTTCGCGCGAGGCAGATCGGCCATCAAGTCCAGACGCCCGGCCTCGCCAAAATCTGCGCAGGGCCGCCCGGTCTTCGCGTCGACGCAGATCACGTAGCCATTGCCGGTACCGAAGAAGATGCGTTCGTCGGTGCGGTCTGGACCGTTCGACCAGTAGGCCACACCCCGCTGGTTCCAGCGCGCGCTCATCGTCGTCGTGCCCTCTTCGTAGCTTTTCGGGTTGTAGACCCAGAGCGTCCGACCGGTTCGGGCATCGACGGCGGCCACGGCCGAGGTCGGCATGTTGATGAAGAGACGGCCACCCACCATGAGTGGGGTCGCCTTGAGGTTCGTCAGGGTGGGCGGCTGGCCATCTCGCCATCGGTCCGGATCGCGACGGTTCAGCTCGTCGAAGATCAGCCGCGAGTCGGCGAGCCACTCCCCGCCATCCGGTGTGGTGACGCTTAACATGCGGTCGGACGAGCGCCAGCGCCACGCGACCTCGAGGTCCGCAAAGTTCTCGGCGTCGATCTGTTCGAGCGGCGAATATTTTGTGCTGCCGAGATCACCGCCATAGGTTGGCCACTCGCCGGTCGCGGGTGCGCCATATTGCGCGGGTACTGCACTCGCCACCGCGAGCCATCCACTGACACCGAGCACCGCGACCCGGAACACACGTGACCAGAATCGTGCTCCCTCCGGCCCCCGCCGCACGCTGTTCAGCGACCCTGTGCTGTGGGTGAACATCCTAACCAGCCTCCTTCCACGCCAGCGGCGCTGACTGGTGACATTCTACGCCGGGTCGGAAATTGGGGTGGGCCGTGTACACGCGTCGAGCACCATTATGGTGCCAGCCAAGAAAGACCCGTTCGGGTCAGAACGTGGCGATCGGATTGATGGGCGACCCCGTGCCCCGTGTTGGCAACGGCGCCGCGGTCAACAAGAACTCCCACCGATTGAGTGACGCGGCCGTCTCTCCCAGGGCTTCCAGATCGAGATTGTCGAACAGCGGCATTCCCAGGTAAATCAGCGCGAACCGATGCAGGGGACGTGGTCCCAAATCATCGGCCACCGTCACGGCCGGATCGATCCCGGCCGGGGCCACGTCCTGTGGCGCTTCGCCGCCCAGCAACGCGATCTCGCGCTGCTTGAGCCAGGGGATCACCGACGCGTGCAGACCGGCGGCATGGTTCGCGATATCCCATGGTCCGACTTCCGCCCGTCTGGCCCAACGACCGGTTCGAATCACGACCGCGTCTCCTGCCGACACGGTGAGACCCGTGTCTGCTTCCCACGCCTCAAGGTCTTCGACGGTGATCGCTGTTCCCGGTTCCAGGTAGGGCACACCCTTAAACCGCGCCATGTCGATCAGAACCCCACGGGTCACGATCCCTGTCTTGGCCCCGTGCACCGTGTTGCGCGAATGCCCCCCCTCGGCCGCCACCGTCGACGGGTCCGGCTGATACCCGTTGTAGGTCACGCCGTCACCGATGAAGTTATGGTTCAGGAAGTCGAGATGGGTATGGATGAAGCCGTGATACGCAATCTGGAT
>JAYZGM010000304.1:0-8322 GCA_036336225.1 Acidobacteriota bacterium
TGGTGTCCGGCGTGACCGCCGTGCTGTGCCGCGACGGGGCTGACGGACACCAAGACCGCCAGAACAAGGACCACAAACAACTCACATCGATTGATGACTCTCATGAGGACGACTCCTTGATTTCAATCCGGTCAGAGGCTCAGAGCCCGGCTAGTCAACCAGCAACGCTTGATAGACCAGATTGCGTGACAATGCCTGCACCTCGCCGGCAGCTTCGCCAAAATGCTGGATCATCCCGACGAAGGTCAGGTCTGTGACCGGGTCGATCCAGAACCAGGTGCCGGCGGCTCCACCCCATCGGAACGTGCCATCAGCGTACGGCTCTCCGGCCGCGGCCGCATCGGTGACCACTTCGAACCCAAGACTAAAGCCACGTCCTCGGGGCCGTGTATCGAGGGGCTGTTCCAGCAGATGATTGGTCCGCATCATCTCGACGGTGCGCGGTGAAAGTAACCTGACGCCATTCAACTCGCCGTTGTTCAAGAGCATCTGCATAAATCGCAGGTAATCGCCCGCCGTCGAATAGAGCCCGCCGCCGCCCGACGGTCCCGCCGGGGATAACGTCCGAACCGGGTTTTCGGACAGCGCGAGCGTTCCATCTTCGGCCGTCGTATGGATCCTTGCCGCACGGTCCAGTTCGCCGACAGGCACAAAGAACGCGGTGTCGACCATCCCGAGCGGCTCGAAAATCCGGGTGAGCAGGAACTCATCGAATGGTTGTCCAGACAGTTTTTCAACGAGATATCCCTGCACGTCAACCGACACGCTGTAGTGCCACTCGGTACCTGGCTGTGAACGCAGCGGGATGTCCGAGAGCTTGTCGATCATCGCTTGCAGCGGCGCATCCGCATCGAGCACTCCGTGCTCACGATACGCTCGCGCCACGGCATGGTCGTCGAAGCCATAGTCCAGCCCCCCGGAGTGGGTCAGGAGCTCGCGCATGGTCATAGCGCGCGCCGCCGGCTCAACTGCGAGGGAGCCGTCGATCCGCTCGCCCACGTGCACGTCCAGCCCGGCGAATTCAGGGATAAACTGTGACACCGGGTCGTTGAGCTGCCACTTGCCCTCCTCGTAGAGCATCATCAAGGCAACCCCGGTGATCGGTTTGGTCATCGAGTAGATGAGAAAGATCGAGTCCGAAGACATCGGCGTCGAGGACTCGACATCCTGGACCCCAATCGAATCGACAAACGCGACCTTGCCGTTCCGGGCGAGCATCGTGACGATACCGGCCAGCTTCCCTTGGTCGACCAGACGTTGCATGCCCGCGTCGAGACGCTCAAGCCGCTCCGCCGACAATCCGACGGTAGCCGGATCCGCCAACGTGAGGTCACGACCACCGTGGTCGCTGTCGTGTTGCGCGTTGACCGGCGCCCCCAGGCCGACCAGGGCAAAAACCAGAACGACGGCAAGACGCGTGATCGCATGTGGCATGACCATCGACTCCTGAGACATGAAGAATGCGTGGTGGTGAACCCGCTTCAGGACCCCTAGCGTACCCCAAACCGCACGATCCTGCTGAACCCTGACCCGCCGGGACCGAACCGCTCCGTGGTGCGGACAGGGGTCCGACTAGAAAGGGCTAGAACAGTCAACTACGATCGTGAAGACTCGCAAGTTCTTCCTGCAACGAAGGTCTCAAGGAGAAAGCCCGTGACTCGTAGACTTTTCACGTTTGCCGTAGGTCTCCTCGGTTCGGTCATGCTCGCCGGCACCGTCAGCGCCCAGACACAGTACGTCCGATATTCGATGGACGGCGTCATCTCCTGGGGCATGCTGGATGGGACCACCATCCATCGTCTCACTGACGCCCCGTATCTGGGTGGCACCAAGACGGGTCAGACCGTGCAGCGTGGGGCCGTGAAGTTGGAAGCCCCGGTCGATCCGAAACTCATTCTGATGACCGCCTTCAATTTTCGCAGCCACATCACCGGTGAGCCAGCCGAGGAGCCTGGCATGTTCATCGTGCCCGCCAACTCGATCGTGGGACCAGAAGACCCGATCGTCCGCCCCGCGGAGTCGACCGATCTACATTACGAGGCGGAGTTGGTCTCGGTGGTCGGCAAACGTGCGGAAAACGTCTCCCTCGAGGACGCCGCCGACTATATTTTCGGCGTGACCGCGGGGAACGACGTCAGCGAACGTGTCTGGCAGGCCAACGACATCCAGTGGGTGCGTGCGAAAGGGAGTCGCGGGTTCAACGCCGTCGGTCCGGTACTCGTTCACGGCCTCGACCGCACGAATCTGGAGATCGTTGGTCGTCATAACGGGGTGGAAGCGCAGCGTGGCAATAGCTCAGACCTCATCTTCAATATGGCCCATATGCTGAGCTACATTTCCAGATACGTCACCTTGGAGCCTGGCGACCTGATCTGGTCCGGCACGATGGGGAGCACCACCGCCATGAAGCCGGGGGACACCTATGAGGTCGAGGTCTCCGGCGTGGGCACACTCGTGAATGAGATCGTCCAGGGTAAGTAGGACCGCTACATCCTTCGTGGTGGCCTGTCGCAGAGGACGTGCCAGCCTCTCTGCGGCCGGACTCGGACGATGGCCAACGTTCCCTGTGACAGGCCACTCGTGGCCTGCAAGAGAATACGCTCCCATGACTCTCTTGCACTCAATTCGCATGTTCGTAGCGGTCGCTGGCATCAGCGTACTCGCCTGGTCCACCGTCCCAGCCTTAGCGCAGGCGCCGTTCCGGGGCGAACGCCTGATGTACGACGTTCGATGGTCCGCCACATTGGCCCGATTGACGGCCGGGTCGGGCGCGCTCGAGGTCTCCCCATCACCCAACGGCGGCAGCGTCTACTCGGTCGTTTGCGAAGCTCGTCTCACGCTCGCACTGGCATCGCTCTACTATCGCGCCGAGACCATGGTAGCGGCGCGGACCTTGTTGCCTCTGCAGGGGACGATTCACAGCCAAATCGGAGAACAACCGGTACACGAAATACTACGAGTTGGCGCCATGGGGGCGACAACGGCTCGACACCGAAACGAAAAACTGGGTGCGCTTGTCGGCAGCGGTGGTGTGCATTGTGGAAGCGTAGTCCGGAGGCCTGGCACAACTTTCACGAACCGTCATCCGTCTAATGGCCACTAGTGTTGCGCCAGGCTGAACGGACAATGCCTCGCGTGGGCACGAACACCCAAGAGAGGACCGACCCGATGGTCGACATTGCACGCCCCGACATCGCCCGTGCCAAGAGGGTTCGTTGGATTGCCTATGGCATTTCGGCAACGGTGGGGGTCATTCTGATCACGGTCGGCGTCTCACGCCTCGAACCGGCGGCACCGAGTGTGGACCGGGACACCGTCTACATGGATACGGTGCAACGGGGTGAGATGCTAAGAAATGTGCGGGGCACGGGGCAGCTCGTGCCGGAAGAAATTCGTTGGATCTCCGCCGTCACCAACAGCACCGTGGAGCGTATCGTGCTGAGACCAGGCGTAACGGTTGAGCCGGACACGGTGATTGTCGAGCTCAGTAATCCTCAGCTCGAGCAAAGCGCCCTTGATGCCCGACTCCAGCTCGAGGCGGCTCGGGCTCGATACAAGAGCCGCGAGGTGGAGCTAGACAGAGAAGCCCTCACACAACAAGCGGCGGTCGCCACGATCGAATCCTCACGAACCCTGGCCGATTACGAAGCGAGGCTCGAGGAAGAGTTGTACGAAGACGAGCTCGTGTCCGAGCTGTCATTACGTCAGAAGCAGTCCACCGCAAACCAACTTGGAATCCAGCACCAGATCGAACAACAGCGGCTGCAGATCCTAATCGACTCGATGGAGACCCAGCTTGCGGCGGAACAGGCAGAGGTCGACCGACTCGAGACGATCTACGACCTGCGACGAGAAGAAGTGGCGGACCTGACGCTGACCGCCGGCGTCGCGGGTGTACTCCAAGAGGTGCCACTCGAGGAAGGGCAACGTGTCACGCCCGGCACCAATCTGGCCAGGGTCGGCGATCCGCGCCGGTTGATGGCTGAGCTGCGGATCGCCGAAACCCAGGCTCGGGATATTCAGCACGGCCAGCTGGTGTCGATTGATACTCGGAACGGCATCATCCCCGGACACGTCATCCGAATTGATCCGAGCGTGCAACAGGGCACCGTCACCGTGGATGTCGCGCTCGACGGAGAACTCCCGCGGGGGGCTCGCCCCGACCTCACCGTCGACGGCACGATCGAACTCGAGCGTCTCGAAGATGTCATCTATGTTAGCCGTCCCGTTTTTGGGCAAGAGCACAGCGTGGTCAGTCTGTTCAAGCTGCAACCGGACGGTGACGAGGCCCATCGCGCGCAAGTGAGTCTCGGGCGAAGCTCAGTCAGCTTTGTCGAAGTCCTCGAAGGACTGCAACCAGGGGACGAGGTCGTGTTGTCGGACATGTCCCAGTGGGACGCGTTCGATCGCGTGCGACTGAATTAGGACCTTCCGACCGGGTCCTTCGGTTAGACGGGGGCGCCGTTCTACGACGCAACTCGAGCTTGGCCGCAGGACGAGGAAAGATGGTCGGGACCGAAGCCCCGAGGAGATGGCTCATGAATGACATTCAGCCGTTGATCCATCTCGAGAAAGTGAGCAAGGTCTTCCTGACGGACGAAGTGGAGACCCACGCACTCGAGGGTATCGACCTGGAGATCTATGCCGGCGAATACATCGCGATCTCGGGACCGTCGGGGTGTGGAAAGTCGACGCTGCTGTCGATTCTGGGGTTGCTCGATTCCCCGTCCGACGGGGAGTACCAGCTACGCGGGCAACCGGTGGCCACGCTCAAGATGTCCGAGCGCGCCCGTACCCGCAACCGCGAGATCGGCTTCATCTTTCAGAGTTTTAACCTCATCGGTGACCTCTCGGTTCACGAGAACGTCGAGCTGCCCCTGACCTACCGTGGTATGCGACCGGCCGAACGGCGGGAACGGGTGAACGAGGCGCTCGAGAAAGTGGAAATGGCCCATCGTGCCAAACACCTGCCGAGCCAGCTCTCTGGTGGCCAGCAGCAGCGTGTCGCCGTGGCCCGCGCCGTAGCCGGCCACCCGTCGATTCTACTGGCCGACGAACCGACGGGGAACCTGGATTCCAAGAACGGCGAGGCCGTCATGAAACTGCTGGAAGCGCTGCACGGCGAAGGCTCGACCATCTGTATGGTTACCCACGACCCCCGGTACGCCCAGCACGCGGATCGCGAGATTCATCTATTTGATGGCCGAGTTGTCGACAGCCCGGACGCGTAGGCCGAAAGCTAATCTACTCTCTCTCAACGGCGGCCTCGTCGAGATACGTCCGCCCGTCGACGTGTGAGCGTTGGGCGGTAACGACATACCCACCGTCGTCGGTTTCGACCCTCACCTCGGTCGTGTCCGTGACCACCTGGGACGGGTCGGGCCCGGTGGTGAGCAGTTCGTGAAGCACACGCCCCTGCATCGCCGACGGGATGTCGAGTCCCAGCGTGTATAAGAACGTTGGCGCGAAATCAACATTGCCACTGGGTACGTTGCTCGAGACCCCATTCTTGAGATCGGGACCCGTCGCCACGAGGGTGTTGTGGATATCGAACGGACTCGCACTGCCGTGCCCCGCGACCCCGACCTGCGCCGCGGTGCCGGGAAACCCATACTCGCCGACCACGTCGGTCCATCTCGGGGAGAACAAGATCTGCGCCGAACGCGCGTGGTCCCAGTTCGCAACTCCAAACGCGAGGGTTCCCGGAACCACCCCTTCGTCGGCGCCATCGTGGGCGGCCCGTGTGAACACGGCGCCCACCCGTTCAGAAGCCTGGAGGGCTGACACGATTCGAGCCACGGTCGCGGCGTCCTCATCACGAACGTAGACCGCTCCGGCGCCGGCCACCACCCGCGGCATCCCTCCCTCCAGCTCGCCCGCGAATCGCTCCAGGATGGTCGTCAGCTCCGCCGCACCGGTATGCTCCGAAAAACCGTGGTCAGAGGTAACCCAGATATTGGTCGACTCGAGCCGGCCAGCTGCCGCCAAGCCATCCTGAACCCGTTGAATCTCCGCGTCCAAGCGGAACAGAGCCTCGACCATCGTCGGGTGCCCAATACCGTGGGCATGGGCTGTCGTGTCGGGGTCGCTGAGCCACAGGAGTGTGACCGTTGGATCGACCTCGGTCAGCGCAACATCCAGAAACGCGTCGACAATCCACCGGTTTCGCTCGTGATTCGGTGTGCCGGCCTCCGGCACCGCCCCGAGGGTCTCAACCGCCCTGTCGTGTAAGGCGGGAGGCAAACTGTAGTCGTAGTGCACGATCGCGCCATCAGCCACCGTATGGTTCAGCAGATACGACGACCCGCTGGAGCCCGCACTCACCACGAGAAGACGGTGACCGTTTCGCTGGAGCACCTCTGCGAGTGTGCCGGTGGAGAGAAGCGTGTCGTCGGTCTCGGTTTCTATGCGGAGAAGATTCGCCCGATCACTGGTCGTGAGAAATCGGCCAGCCTCGACGTCAGGGAAGAACACCTCGTTCCCCAGTAGCCCGTGAGTCTCTGGATAGGCACCGGTCGAAATCGATGCCGCATTTACCCGTGTCACCGTGGGAAACACCGCATGGTGACGGCTCGGTTGGACGCCACGTTGTCCCAACTCATACAGGGCGGGCATGAGATGAGGCTGCACGTAGTCGGGACGCAGCCCATCAAGGACGATGAGCAAATGTCGATTGACGACGGGACCGCCGCCGCCACACCCCATCGCCACCCAAGCAGCGACCACGAGACAGCCAGCACGAATAGACATCCGTGACCCGTCGCCGGAGGACGGTTTACGCTAGCGCTTCACCAGACCGATGAGGCTACAGAGCAACACAACGGCGAACGGCAAGACGGCACCGGCGGCAAAAAAGAAGGCGGCGAGAGGGGGCGCTTGGGGCATGGGTCATCTCCTCGGGGAGCGGTTTCGACGAAAATCACACGACAAACCAGGAATTATAAGGTATCGGCTTCGCGCGCGTCGTGACGCCCTCAGCCATTTCACACCGTTTCGCGTCTCACATCCACGGAGCGGCCGGGCTCCCAAACGCTACGGTGGTCTTCACCACGGGCAGAACGAGCCAATGGACACCTTCCTACAGGACATCCGTCACGGTCTGCGTTTCCTCACACAGCACCCGGCATTCACGGTCGTGGGTTTGTTGACGCTAGGTCTCGGGATCGGGGCGACTACGGCTGTCTTCAGCGTGGTCGATGCCGTGCTCCGCGGGCCCAAGGAAGGCATCGGCGTCGTGCAGGATGTGAGACACGTGGGACTCGACCGTCCACCCACACCTGAATTCTACCAGCCGTATCGGGGCGTTCATTCGGTTTACGCGGACAGGCCACCAACCTTGTGGTGCGGACCCTCGGCAACCCGGTCATGGTCGTGCCCTTCTTGAGAGCAGCGGTGCTCGAGTTCGACCCGGCGATGCCACTCGACGATGTCGCCACCACGGAACGTCGTCTCGAGGCGTCGGTGGCCAGACCCCGATTCTACGCACTCGTCGTCGCCCTGTTTTCGGGGTTGGCGCTGACCCTCGCCACGGTTGGCATCTTCACCTATATCGTGTCCCACTGACGATTGCAGATTGGGCTACGACTGGCGCTCGGCGCTCAGCCGGCCGACATCCTCGGGCTCGTCTTGGGCCAAGGCGCGTGGCTCATCGCCATTGGGCTGGCTTCGGCCGCGCCGGGGCCTATGGGTTGACCGGTCTTCTTGCGAGCTCGTTGTTCCGTGTGACCACGTCGTGGCCTGTCACTACCACGGGGGACGACATCATTATCGGGACCACCGGTCTCACACGAGGTACAGCCATATGCACCGTGCCGGTGACGGTTATGTGAGCTGCACGGTGATCGACGGGCGTCACGGGCACTAGCCGCCGGCGGCAAACGTCCCGTGCCCTTCGACTGCCAGTGAATCCGGTCGATCTGCGTTGTTCGTCGGTCAAATTCTGCCGGTATTTCCCTACTTCACGCCTTGCTCGCCCGGTCCAGCGCCGGTCTCGGTGGGACGCGGGACGTTCACCACGGGCGGCTAGTGGGCGCCAAACGGGAAGGCGGTGAGCCAGGCTCGGGCGTGGGCGAGATCGTCTGTCCGAAGCGTGTCAGGGTTGTAGCCTCGCTCGGCGCCCAGGTAGTAACCAAGGAGCTGGAACGCAATCGCAGCCAGTGGTGGCAGCAAGAACTCATCGAGCGGAGCAGGTACAGCCACGACGAAGGAGGCGTCTGGCGCTAGGGTATCGTCGCCCTCGACCACCAGAGCCAGACTCGGCGAACCTACCGGGCGGGGGGGGCGCCCGGCGGCGGGCCGACGGGCGTAGGCTTTACCCCGTGG
>JAYZGM010000305.1:0-5797 GCA_036336225.1 Acidobacteriota bacterium
AAAGTGCCACCGTGGTACTCCTCGGGGGCGAGCCGCCCGTTTCGCGCCCGACCGGCCAGCATCTGGGTCTCGCTCGCGATAGCAGCTAGATCCTTCCGGCCCGCGTCGCGAACCACTGGCGTGACCAACCCCGTGGGCGTATCGACGGCTACGGCGATATCAACACGGTCGTAGAGACGGACGGCCCCATCGACCCACGCCGCGTTAGCATGTGGCACCGTCCGCAGTGCACAGGCGGTGGCTCGGATGACCAGGTCGGTGACGGTCGGCACGACGTCCGCGGCTGTCCGTTTGACACTCGCCAGAAACTCGAACGCGGTATCGACACGGCATTCAGTCCGAAGATAGAAGTGTGGAACCGTCTGCTTCGCCTGCTGCATCCGAACCGCGGTCACGCGACGCATGGCGGTCAACGGCTGGTCGTGGTGCGGCACGGTGGTGACTGGTGTCGGATTCGGCGCCGAGGATACCGACCTCACCGGTGACACTTCCGCCGATGGCGCCACACCAGACCCGGTCGATGGCCTCCGGCGTTCAGACAACACACGGTCGACATCGGCCTTGCCCACCCTTCCGTGGGCGGCCTCGGCCCGAATGACGGACAGATCGAGACCGGCCGCCGCGGCCATCCGACGAGCCAGCGGCGTGGCATCGACAGCACTGTCCTCATCGACGTCACCGGCCGAGACTGGCATCGGATCGTCCTGTTTGAGGGGAGCTGGAGTTCGTTCTGGTGGTGCGGGTGCACGGGAGGCTGCGGTGTCTCCCGTGATCTGACTCGTTGAGGACGGCGTCAGCCCCGAAGCCGAGTCACCCTCTGCAATCACGGCAAGCAGCACACCCGCCTCGAGACCATCGGTACCCGCTGAAACCTGTATCTCACGCACGACCCCACTCACCGGCGCCTCGAGCTCGACATTTGTCTTGTCAGTCTCAACTTCGGCGATCGGTTCGCCCGCCACCACCCGCTCACCTTCCTGCTTGAGCCAGGCGCTGAGCCGCACCGAGGTGACCGAATCAGCCAACTGCGGTAGACGGAGCTCGGTAGTGGCGCTCATGAGATACAGATCCGTGCGGCCGCGTCGAGGATGGCATCAACATCCAGCTCGAATGCGCGGTAGAGATCGGGGATGTCACCCGACTGGCCAAAGGTGGTCACCCCGAGCGGCTGGACGCGATGACGGGCTACGGAACCGAGCCAGGAAAGGGTGGCTGGATGCCCGTCGAGCACGGTGACCAAACCAGCCGACGGTGACAACGGTTCAAGGAGACGCGCCACGTGGGCGTCCTCAGGTCGCCCCCGCCGCACCGCAGCCATCCAGGTATTTTGGAGACGGGCGGCGGAGGTCACAACGAGGAGTCCCGCGCCCGGTATGTCCTCCGCGATGAGACGATGCGCCTCGACCGCCTCGGCCACCACCGCCCCCGACACCACGATGGCAAGCTCGGCCCCGTCGGCGGGCGAGGTCAACCAGTAGCCGCCATCCACCACCTCTACTCGGGTCTGGGCATCGAGCTCTCGAGGTGGTTGCGCAAGCGGTCTTGTTGACAGACGCAGGTAGACCGCCTCGCCGTCGTCCGCTTGAATGTGCTCGAAGCTCCAGCGCAGAATCTCCGCTAGCTCGTCGACATAAGCCGGTTCGAACGCCGTGAGACCTGGCTGCCCGAGACCGATAAGTGGGGTCACCACCGACTGGTGGGCGCCGCCTTCCGGGGCCAGACTCACACCGGACGGCGTCGCCACGAAGATAAAGCGGGCGTCCTGATAGCACGCATAGTTGAGCGCGTCGAGACCACGACTGATGAACGGGTCGTATAGCGTGCCCACCGGCAGCAGTCGTGTGCCGAATAACGGTCCCGTCATCCCCAGTGCGGCCAACAGCACGAACAGGTTGTTCTCCGCAATCCCCAGTTCGAGATGCTGCCCGGTGGGCCCCATCGACCAATCCTGTGCCGACAACGGCCGGTCTTCACGAAAGACATCCACCTGGGTCGACTGCGAGAACACCCCCCGACGGTTGACCCAGCCACCGAGATTCGTCGAGACCGTGACATCCGGAGAGGTGGTCACGATACGATCGGCGAGTTCGGGATGTCGACGAGCGATATCGGCGAGGACACGCCCGAAACCAGCCTGTGTCGAGAGGCGCGGTCCCGGCGGCGGGTCCAAGACCGCCGGCACGGGAATCCGTGCCGCCTCGTGGCGTCGCACGGCCGTCTGATTGAATGGCACCGCATCGAGAAACGTCTGCAGCGTTCCATCCGGCACGTCAAGACCGGCGAATCGCTCCCATTCCTCACCGGCCGCGATCCCCATCTCATCTCGGAGGGTCTCGATCTGCTCGGGATTCGTCAACCCCGAATGGTTGTCCTTGTGACCTTCGAACGGCAACCCGTAGCCCTTGATGGTATAGGCAATAAAACATGTGGGGGAGTCGTCCTTGGCGGCCCTATGGAAGGCCTTGCGGACGGTCTCTAGATCGTGCCCGGCCAGATTGGTCATCAACCGGTGTAGCGCCGCATCGTCATGTTCGTCAAGCAGCTCCCGGATTCCCCCCGTGTCTCCCAGATCACGAAGCAGGCGCGTGCGCCACGCGGAGCCACCCTGATAGGCCAACGCGGAATACGACGAGTTGGGACAGTCGTCGATCCACGCCCGGAGCGCGTCCCCTCCACGTCGAGAGAACGCCGTATCGAGCCGCGTGCCGTATTTCAAGGTGACGACCCGCCACTCCATCGTCTTGAACACCGTGTCGAGACGATGAAAGAACCGGTCGGCCACGATCGCATCGAGACTCTGTCGGTTGTAGTCGATCACCCACCACACATTCGTGACCCGGTGTTTCCACGCCTCCAGCAAGGCCTCGAAGACGTTGCCCTCATCGAATTCGGCGTCGCCCGCCAGCGCGATCATCCGTCCGGCCGGCGTGTCGTCCCCGACGAGACCACGCGTCCGTAGAAACTCCTGGGCAAGCGCGGCGAAACTGGTCATCGCCACCCCCATCCCGACCGAACCGGTGGAGATATCGACGTCATCGCGGTCCTTTGTCCGCGAAGGGTACGACTGGGCGCCACCAAACGCCCGAAAGCGCTCGAGTTGATCCCGGGTCTGGTTCCCGAATAGATATTGAATGGCGTGAAATACCGGACTCCCGTGGGGCTTGACAGCCACCCGATCCATGGGCCGCAGCACGTCAAAGTAGAGCGCGGTCATGAGCGTGACCATCGACGCGCACGACGCCTGATGCCCGCCCACCTTCAATCCATCGCGGCTGGGTCGGATGTGGTTCGCGTGGTGAATCATCCAGGTGCTGAGCCACAACACCTTGCGCTCGAGCGCAGTGAGACAGCGACCGACGTCGGGAGGGGTCACCAGCGTAGTTGTCGTCGAGCTCCCGCGAGACTGCATGGTGGGGGACGTCGCTATTGGCTGGCGATGCCCGCGCGGCCCGCGCGCAAGACATACTTCTGAATCTTGCCAGTGGCCGTCTTGGGAAGCTGCGTGACGAACTCAACCTTACGTGGAACTTTAAAATGTGCCATGTGCTCGCGAGCGTATGCGACGAACTCCGACTCACTCAGGCTCGCCCCCGGCGCGGTGACGACGAAGGCGTGCGGCGTTTCACCCCACTTCGGATCCGGCATCCCGACCACGGCGACCTCTTGGATGGCCGGGTGCCGCATGAGGACACCTTCCACCTCCACCGATGAGATGTTCTCGCCGCCACTGATGATGACATCCTTGAATCGATCGCGGATCTCGATATACCCGTCTGGATGGACAACCGCCGCATCGCCACTATGAAACCAGCCACCACGCATCGCCTGCTGGGTGGCTTCTGGATCGTTGTAATACCCGGCCATGACGACGTTGCCCCGGACCACGATCTCACCCAGCGTCTCCGCGTCATGGGGCACCGGCTGGTCCTGCTCGTCCACGACCCCGAGCTCACCGGACGTGATCAACTCGACTCCCTGACGAGCCTTGACCACCGACCGCTCTTCGAGAGTTAGCTCGGCGTGCTCGGGCCGAGGCTCACACACGGTGATGAAGGGGGCGGTCTCGGTCAACCCATAGACATGGGTCAATTCCCACCCGAATTCGCCCTCTATGCGTTGTATCGTGGCGGCGGCGGGTGGAGCCCCAGCCGTGAGCACGCGAACCCCCGCCGGCACGGTCCCCCGCTCGTCGGCCGGACAACTCGCGAGGCCGATCAGCACGGTGGGCGCCGCACAGAGCATCGTCACGTCCTCGTCCCGCATCAGCCCAAACGCTTGGACCGGATCGACCTTACGCAGACACACATGGATTCCGCCCACCGCGGTCACGATCCAGACAAACGTCCACCCGTTCGCGTGGAACATCGGCAACGTCCACAGATACCGGTCGGCGCAGGTCATGGGAATGTGAACCAATGTACCAACGGCGTTTATGTAGGCGTTGCGATGCGTGATCATCACGCCTTTTGGTCGTGACGTGGTGCCACTCGTGTAGTTGATGGTCAGCAGGTCACGTTCATCAATGAGTGGCGTGGTGGGCGACCCCGTCTCGTCGGCGAGAAGCCGCTGGTAGTCGAGCCAGCCGTCGCGCGCCCCCTCGAGGGCCACGTAGTGATTGACGTTCGGGCACGCGCCTCGAATGGCGTCCACGGTGTCAAGAAAATCGGGGTGCACGCACACGACCGACGCTCCGGAATGCTGGACGATGTACTCGATTTCTTGTGGCTGGAGTCGAAAGTTTATCGGGACGAGCACCGCCCCGATCTGGGGAACCGCGTAGAACGATTCAAGATGCGCGTGCGTGTTGAGAGAGATATAGGCGACCCGGTCGCCCTTCGTCACTCCCATCCGTTGCAACGCCACCGACCAGCGGTCGCATCGCGCCCCGAACTGCTCGTAGGTCAGCCGGGTGTCGCCGTCGACGACACACTCGCGGTCCGGATACAGCGAGCGCGCCCGGCGCTGAAATTCGAGCGGTGTGAGCGGTGTTTCCATCAGAACCGGACGCTGGAGCGCACACCTAATCGTTGCTCGTTCGGCTGGCACGCCGGTCAGCAATGATCTGCTCGTAGTCCTCCTCGGTCAAATACGTAATGTTGACGTGGGCATGATACATGTCATCGTAGCTTCGTTGCCCCCACCCAACCCACTGGGTGGCGTCCGGGTTCGCCCGATTGGCTTCGGTGTTGTCGTGCCAGGCGGTGAGATGAATGACGGTGCCCTTGGGCAGCACTGGAGCCGAGTCGTTGGCATACACATAGTTCACATGCCAATTGAAGTCGAAGTTGGCGACATGACTCAGCATCTCCACGCGACCATCCGGATAGATCGCCTCCATCGACATCGCCTTCCCGCGGATGTGCATGTGTGGCTGGTAGTTCTCGAGCCGCGCGGGGAGCGCCAGCGGAACATACGCATGATGGGTGGTCACCTTGCCGGGCGGAATGTCGAGCGTGGTCATCGCCTGCTGCACGCCGAGCGCCCCGCCGTACACCCGATACTTCGGCACCACCCCCCGAGGGTAGAACCAGATCCCCACGTCGGTCGAATCAGAAAACTCCTCACCGACTGAGTGGTAGTGGTTGTCGAACGCGATACGTGATCCAGCCTTCAACAGCTTTCCGGTATCCTCACGAAACACATCACCGACCTTGCCGACCGCGAACTCGGTCAAGTAGCTCCCGCGACCAGGCACGTCAACCACTGCCTCGTGGTCCCCCGGCTGTTCCTCCTGCTGCAGGTAGACCACCGCATGGTGGGTAATCTGGCGATTGGAGGGACGCACTTCGATCCCGGT
>JAYZGM010000306.1:0-5612 GCA_036336225.1 Acidobacteriota bacterium
GTCTCAGCGCCGTGACGAGCGTATCGACCCTGTGGCGCCGGTTGCTCATCTATACCCATCGGTGGCTGGGGATCGCCGGGAGCGTCCTGTTCGTCGTGTGGTTTGTGTCGGGTGTCGTGCTGATGTACGCCGGCATGCCGATCCTCAGCTCCCAGGAGCGGCTCCGCCGAGCGCCTGTGCTCGATTTGTCGACCGCCCGCCTGGGTGTCTCCGAGGCCGCGGTCAAGGCCGGATTTACCCCGTCGAGGATCGTGGTCGGGATGCACGGGAATCGGCCCGTGTATCGTTTGGCTGGGGCCGGCGGCTGGACGGCCGTGTACGCAGATACCGGTGCAGTCTCGGGTGGCTTGACCGAGGCGGCAGCGGTCTGGGTCGTCGAACGATTCGCCCCGGGCGCGCCCGAGCTCCGTTACGACGCGAGGTTGACCGCTCCCGATCAATGGACGCTCCAGAGCCGAGCCTTCTTTCCACTCCATCGCATCCGTCTCGGCGACGATGCCGATACGGTCGTGTATGTCTCCGATCGCACGGTGCAGCCTGTCCTGCAGACCGACCGGGCATCGCGTCGCTGGGCGTATCTGGGCGCGGTCGTGCACTGGTTATATTTCACGCCGCTGCGGGCACGAGCCGCGTTGTGGTCGGACCTCGTGATTGGACTCTCCATTCTCGGCTGCGTGTTGTGTCTCTCCGGAGTGATCTGGGGGCTGTGGCGTCTTTCCCTCAAGACGGTGTATCGCTTGCGTGACGGCGTGTCGCACTCGCCCTATGCCGGGCTCATGCGATGGCATCACTACACCGGTCTTGTATTTGGTCTGGTCACATTCACGTGGGTCTTCAGCGGAGGACTGTCCATGGAACCGTGGGGCTGGCATCCAGGGACCAGCCCGACTCGGAGCCAGCGCGCGCACCTCTCCGGAGGGACGCTGCGTCTTGGTCCGCTGGGAGTCGAGACGTTGGACACTGCGGTGTCCCAGATCAGCGAATCGTTCGTGCCCAAGGAGCTCGAGGTCGTGCAGTTTGCAAACGAGCCGCACGTCATCGCGGTTGATCCATCCGCGGCTCGACGGGAGCAGACGCTCCCCACAACACTGGCGACCTTGGCGTCGCAACCTACGGGTCAGCGACTCGTGTCGATGGTGCATCCTGAACGTGGCGCGTTCATCCGGTTTGAGGATACCCGTCTTGAGCAGATGGCCCGCGTCGTCATGCCCGGTGCGGCGATCGTGGACGCGACGTGGCTTCGTGTCTACGATGCCTACTACTACGACCGAAGTCGTCAGCGCCGTCTTCCCGTCCTCAGGGTCAAATACGATGACGCCGTCAACACGTGGTTGTATTTTGATCCGTTCCGCGGCGTCATCGCTCGGAAGGAAGAGCGACTGACACGAATCAATCGGTGGCTGTATCACGGGCTCCACAGTCTCGACTTCCCGTTCCTCTACACACGAAGACCCTGGTGGGACATCGTGGTGATCGGGTTGAGTCTGGGAGGGCTCATCGTCAGCGTGACGTCGGTCGCGCAGGGTTGGCGTCGGCTTCGTCGACACGCGGCGAGAGTTGTGGGAACGCGTCCTCGTCTTGGTGATTCTTGACCTGACGCGGGTCGCGAGGTACACTCCGCGCCACCGCGCAAGGATGCGGCGTGCGTAACGGCCGACGAGGGCATGGGGCCTGAAGGCGGTTGCTGTTGCTCAACCCGCGCGCGACGGTGCGACCCACGGGTGGTGGTCACCGCGTGACGCCATGCCAGTGAGTGGCGGTTGTTGACACGCGTGACCTCGTCGACGTCGGCAGGAGAGCCTACGAGATGATCGTCCAGTCGCATGACCTCGAATCGATGCAGGAGGTCACCAATGACGTGGCGGGGTGCGTGTGAGAACTGCCACACGGTGTGTTGTCGCTGCTCCGCGGAAAATCGCTGCACACGCACCACAGGACTTGATGGTAGATGGAAGCCCTATGTCGGCTGATAAGGGAGCGACGACATGTTAGGTTTCCTGCTTGAGTTGGTTCGGCCCGTCTTTGAGTGGGTCGACTCATTCCCAAGCAGCCTTGCGTGGCGAGAGTCGCTGAACGGCTACGTCTATCTTCTTACCGCGCATGTGGTGAGTATGGGACTGGTCGCCGGGATCATCGGCTATTGGGATATGCGGTTGGCGGGGATGGCGTTGAGGTGGCTCCCTGTCTCAAAGGTGAAGTCTGGGCTCTTCCCGTATCTCTACGTTGGAGTTGTGGTCAACGCGGGCACCGGCCTCATGATGGTCTATAGCCAGCCGATGCGGTATTACCCAAACTTTTGGTTCTGGTTCAAGATGGCGATGCTTGTTATCCTCGCCGTCAACGCCGCGTATTTTCATCTGAGGATCGAGAAGACCGTTGAGCAGTGGGAAAACGACCCAGTGGCTCCGGCGAAAGCGCGAATGGCGGGGTATTTGTCGCTCGCGTTTTGGGTGGGTGTCATCGTCACCGGCCGGTTGACGGCCTACAGCGGGTTGGTGCCTCAGTGGTGGCTCGACCTCGGTCTAGGATAGAACCATGCTGCAGTCTTTTTTTCAGTGGATGCAGGGGCTGTCGTTGAGCGCCTACTTCTTGGAATCGGTCTGGCCGACACCGATTATCCAGTGTATTCACTTGGTCGCGGTGGCGGTCTTCGCCGGCGCGGTGCTCGTGGTGGATCTCCGGTTGCTTGGAAGCGGTTTGAAGAGCGCGTCCATCCCGCGGCTGGCGGGGGCCGTGCAGCCATGGCTAATCGGGAGTTTTACCGTCCTCGTTCTCACCGGCATTCCGCAAATGACGTCGACGGCATTGAAGCAGTACTACAGTCCGTTCTTTTGGTGGAAGATGGAAGCGCTGTTCATCGGCGTGATTGTGACGTTCGTCATTCGTCGAATCATTACATCGAAGGAGGAGGGGCACTTCGGACCGGTGTGGCCGAAGGTTGTTGGCATCACCTCGATCGCGTTATGGACGAGTGTCACGATTGGGGCGCGCCTAATTGGGTTGCTTTCATAGGGAAGTACGGGATGGGGGGCTTGGGCACTGTGGTCGTTGCGCAGGGTCACGCCAGTCAAACACGCAGCACGCGTGTGGAGGAGACATAACAAGATGCGAAATCGGCTCAGAACCACAATGATCGCCGGTGTGACGGCTGCCGTAACGGCGGTTGGCATGTCGGTCGCTGTACAACCGGTCGAAGGGCAAGAAGGCTTCCAGATGGCTCGGACCGCCGACGACAAGCCGGACCTCAACGGCATCTGGCAGGCCATAGGCTCGGCCCACTACGACATAGAGCCGCACGCGGCCCGGTTTGGCCCGGTTGTCGAGATGGCGTCATTGGGTGCGATTCCCGGCGGCCTTGGCATCGTTGAGGGCGGCGAGATTCCGTATCGCGCCGACGCTCGTGCCCAGCAGCAGGAAAACCTGCAGTACTGGGTCGAGCGTGACCCGGCCGTGAAGTGCTACATGCCGGGCGTGCCCCGCGCCACCTACATGCCGTATCCCTTCCAACTCGTGCAGACGCCCGAGTATGTATTACTGGCGTACGAGTTTGCCAGCGCCAGCCGTATTGTCTACATGGACCGCCCGGACTTCGAGGCACCCGTCGATTCATGGATGGGACACAACATCGGCCGGTGGGAGGGCGAGACGCTGGTCATCGATGTGACCGCGCAGATGCCTGATACGTGGCTGGATAGCTCAGGTAACCATCACAGCAACTCCCTGCACGTGGAAGAGCGCTACACCGCGATCAGTGAGAACCACCTGATGTATGAGGCGACGATCACCGACCCAGAGACCTACACACGCCCCTGGACGATCAAGCTGCCGCTCTATCGCCGGATCGATGAGAACATGCAGCTGCTTGAGTTCAAGTGCGTTGAGTTTGCCGAGGAGCTGATGTATGGCCACCTCCGCAAGGACCCGGACCTGACTCCTGTCTTCCGAGCCAGCGGGTACGGTTCCGACCGTCAAATCGTACTTGAGCCACCGCAATAGGGTGTTTTTTCGTCTGGATCGATTTAGCGTATTGACCTAGACACGTGGAATGTTGATAATCGTGGAAGTGTGAGCTTACACAGCTGAGGAGAAGAACGAGATGCGAAGAATGTTAGTAGTCATCGCGGCCGGGGCTTTCGTAGCGCTGGCCACCGTCCCCGGGGACGCTCACCATGCGTTCTCCGCCGAGTTCGACGCCAACCGCCCGATGCATCTTGAGGGCGTCGTGGTCAGAATGGAATGGATCAACCCGCACGCGTGGGTCCATTTGGAAGTGCATGGCCACGAGACTATCCCCGATGGGACAGTCTGGATGGTCGAAGGTGGCACGCCAAACACCTTGCTTCGTCGAGGCTTCACGAAGAACTCGCTGCTTCCGGGCACCGAGATCATCGTGGACGGATACCAGGCAAAAGACGGGTCTGATAAGGGCAACGGCCGAGACCTCACCTTTGCTGATGGTCGTAAGTTGTTCATGGGGTCATCAGGTACGGGCGCGCCGAGAGACGGTCGCGACGCAACCGAGCCTGAATAGGCACCAGCCATAACATGGCTTGAAAGGGCCCGGGCGCTGATGCGCCCGGGCCTTTTTTTTGACCGAGCGGTTTCCCCCTGCGCTCGGTTCCCGCCGACTGCGCATAGAATGTTTGCTGATGCGTCCTTCTAGTTTCGGGGTGGCAGCAGTGGTGGCGGTGGGCGGTGTCATGGCGACCGCCGTGAGTCCTCTCGCGCAGGTCCGCGGTAACGACACCTTCTTTCGTACCGGGATCGAAATCGTTCAGATGGCCGCGACGGTTGTCGACGAGGACGGTCGACTTGTCGGAGGCCTCGAGCGAGACGACTTCCAGATTTTCGAGGATGGCGAGCGGCAGACGCTGACCCACTTCAGCCGTGACCGAGTGCCGCTGAGTCTCGGTGTGGTGCTCGACATCAGTCAGAGCATGTTTGGTCAACGGATCGATGACGCACGTCTCGCGCTCGACCAGTTTCTCACCGACCGGCTCGACCCTGGCGACGAAGTGTTTGTCAGCGTGTTTAATCATGAGCCGAATGTGGCCGTGCCGTGGACCGTCGGCCCCCGAGAGCTTCGCAACCGACTGGATGATATCCGGCCGTGGGGAGGGACAAGTATCTACGACGCGATGATGGCGGCGCTCCCGCTGTTTGGCACCCGCAAACACCCTCGGGCGGCAGTGGTACTTATCTCGGATGGTTCCGATACCGGCAGTCTCGCCGATGTACGAGACGTACGACGCCAGCTTCGACGCCATGAGGCGTTCGTCTACGCTATCGCGATCGATGCGCCAGATACTCGGGCGATCAATGATCGCGTTAACCCGTACGCGCTCCGTGAGATTACGACCGAGAGCGGAGGCTACACGGAAGTGGTGCACGACAGCCCGGAGCTCGGTCCGGCGACAACGCGGATCGCGGAGGAGCTGAATCATCAGTACATGCTGGGATATCGGCCGTCTAGCTCCGCCGATGGGAGTTACCGCTCGATCCGTGTCCGCATCGCCGACAGCGACTACACAGTCAGGACACGACGAGGGTATGTCGCCGATCAGCGACGCCAGGAGTAACCCGCGTGCGGGGGTGTCCTCGACCCAACGCCG
>JAYZGM010000307.1:0-6317 GCA_036336225.1 Acidobacteriota bacterium
ACCATCCGGTGTGGATTTCAGCTTGTCGAGGAAATGTGCGGTCAAACCGATGTGGTACTGGTTCACCTTGGCCCCTTGCTCAAACTTGAGGGGGTCGTGCTGGTGATGTGACACCGCGTGATGGGCGGCGTTGACGCCAAGCTCCGGATAGGCGCGGTTGGTTTGTTCCTTGCCCAGAGTGAACACGAACACACGGGTGATATCCGCCTTAAACGCAACGGCGAGCAGATCGAACATCAGCTTTGCGTGCTCGTCATACGACTCGGGCACACCGATCGGCCGATCCGGGAGCTCGAGGGTCGATTCTCCATGCTGACGCTCGGCCACCAGAATACGCCGTTCGATCTCACGAACCGAATCAAGATACTCGCCGACACTGCTCCGATCCGCCGCCCCCAGCTTCTTTTGGAGGTTCGCGATATCCTGGGTCACCCAATCAAGAATGCTCCGGTCCTCCTGTAGCTGGGCCAAGCGCTGCTCGGGGGTCCCCCCATCGCCAAACATCCGCTGGAAGACGATCCGTGGGTTGGTTTCGTGCGGGTTGGGCGTAGTGGGCGTCCGCCAAGAGATACTGTTCGTGTAAACACAGCTGTAACCGTTGTCACAGTTGCCGATGAGATACGTCTGCTCCATCGCCAGTTCAAGCGAGGTCAGTGGCGTATCGCTTCCGATGTGCTGGGCCGCAATTTGGTCGGCCGTCGTGCCATTCCGCACGTCGGCGCCCTCCGTTTCCTTTGGATGCACACCGCTGAGCCAGACCGTCCCAGCGCGGGAGTGCTCGCCATTCCCGTCACCCAACGCCTCGGCCTGCTTCTGGCTGAGACCGACCGGAACGATCACCTGGTCCTGAAACGGCGTCAGTGGACTCAATGTGCGCGAGAGCTGGTTCAGCGTACCGTCCCCGTCCGGCTGCCATGACTTCATGACCGCGCCGTTCGGGATATAGACGTATCCCAACCGCTGAACCGGCTTCGCCGCAGTGTTGGCCAGCGCCGACGCGGCGGGCACCATGGCATCGAGCAACGGCAGCGCCAGGCTGACACCCATCCCTCGCAGGAACGTCCGACGAGGCAACGCCATCTTGGTAATGAACATGAGAGAAGTCTCCTCCGCAAGCCGTCTTCAATTTGCCGACGTGCCAGCCAATCGCATCTGAAACGGGGTGCTTTGCACAATACGCACCACCAACGACGCCAAACCGTAGTCGTCCGCGGCGGCGCCCCGGACGATCCGGCGAACCGAAGGCGCGTCGTAATACTCGATGCCTCGACCGAGTGCGTATGTTAACAACTTCTCGGTCACGACAGTAGCAAACTGCTCAGGGTTCCGCACGAGCAAACCTCGGAGGTCCTGTGGCCCTTCGAACACTGTCCCATCGGGCATCGTCCCGGACGCATCGATGGGTGTTCCACCCGGCATCTGCGGTCGCCAGCGACCAACCGCGTCGAAGTTTTCGAGCGCCAGCCCCAAGGGGTCCATCACGCGATGGCAGCTCGCGCAAACCGGGTTCGCACGGTGTTGTTCCATCCGTTCGCGCATGGCCAAGACTACGCCGGAATTAGAGTCCGGCTCGAGCTCTGGCACGTTGGGCGGGGGCGGTGGCGGTGGCGTCCCGAGCACGTTCTCCAGCACCCACTTACCGCGACCAACCGGAGACGTGCGGTCTCCATAGGAGGTCACGGTCAAAATACTGCCCTGGCCCAAGAGTCCACGCCGATTGCCGTCGCCAAGTGACACGCGTCGAAAATCGCTGCCGAACACCCCAGGGATGTTGTAATGGTCAGCCAACCGCTCGTTGAGGTAGGTGTGTTCCGCGGTCAACAGATCGGTCACACTCCGGTCTTCACGCAGGATGCTGTCAAAGAACAGCTCCGTCTCCCTCACGAAATCCTGTCGCAGACTCTCGCCAAAATCTGGAAACAGCACGTCCGACGGCAACGCTCCCGAAATATTGCGGAGCCGTAACCACTGCCCGGCGAAGTTCCTCGCCAGCGCTTCGGACCGCGGGTCCGCCAGCATTCGGCGTACCTGGTGTTCGACCACGCCAGGGTCGAGCAACTGGCCCTCTCGCGCCACCGCCAAGAGCTCTTCGTCAGGAATACTGCTCCATAAGAAGAATGAGATTCGCGAGGCGAGCTCCAGGTCACTCAACCGATACGGCGTGCCAGACTCTGCGCCGACCGGATCGGACACGACGCGAAACAGGAAATCGGGACTCACCAATAGCGCCCGCAGCGCGCGTTCGATACCGGTCTCAAAACCGCCGACCATCCGACCTTCTTCATAGAACGTCATCAACGGTTCGATGTCGCCGTCGCTCACCGGCCGCCGATAGGCTCGCCGCGCCAACGTCGAGAGAATTTGTCGGGCGCATGGACCTTCTTCGCTCGCCGTGTCGGGTTGGCAGACGAAGATCCGGGTACGAGCCGGTGTCGTCTCTGTCCCGGTGGCATTGAACGGCCCCGTGATCGTGAGCGTACCCAGATGCGGCTGGTACAGTAGGTAGTCACCCTCGCCGTGAGGTCGATCGAACGGTTGTCGCACGCTCTCAGCTAACGCATCGGTCTTCTTGACGAACGTGGCCGTGACGGTTCGCGGACCGGCCGCAACTGGCACGCGGACCTCCAGTTCGTCCGGTTTCGTGTTGTAGGCAGCGCCCTGGTCATTTTCAGCGTCGATTGGGGCAAGATGAAACACGGTGATGCGCTCACCATCCAGGCTGACCTCTAACTGGTGGCGCTCGCGAATGGGGGCACCGGCAAACAGGTCGAGGAGCTGAAGCTTGATGTCGTATTCACCGTCTCGGGGAAAGTTGTATGACACCGACATCCCGCCCCGTGTGCCAAAGGGCAAACCATCGCGGTGCTGATATTGCGACAGGTCAGAGACGATGCGGAATGTCTCACCGCTCGGGGTCATCTCCGACGCCCCGACTGCCAGCCGGCTCACCTCGCGCGCGGCATTCATATATCGCTCAAGCAACGTCGGGGACACCTTCAGAACGCCGGCGATGTTGTCGAACCCGTAGCTCTGGTCGTCGGCCGGCACCAGCGTTGACGCGTCGATATCCAAGGCGAGGAGGTCGCGAACGGCGTTTTGATATTCGGTTCGGTTGAGGCGATGCAGCGGAACGGTCCGGCCCGGATTCGGGCGCGCCTCGGCCTCACTGTCAATCTGGGTCTCGAGCCAGGTGGCGAAACGGTCCGACACCTCGGGATCCGGTCGGGGACGACCCAATGGCGGCATCGTACCGGTCCGAACTTTACGGATGACCTTCTCCCAAAGCTCCGCTTGCGACGGCACGTCCCCCGTATCGACGTGCTCGAGCGACAGCGGAACCGTGCCCCGAGCCGTGAGGCCGTCGCTGTGGCAGGTGACGCAATACCGGCTCAGTAGCGCGTCGTACTCTGCCTGATCGGGCGCCCCCCCCTGAGCTTGTTGCTGCGAACCGGCTGCCAGCGCGGTACTCGCCACTGCGAGACTCAGCAGAAACGCGACGCCACCGAGGCTACACCGCCCACACGTCTGTACTATCGCCTTCATGTCGCAAGTGCCTTATTCGAGCTTCTGAGCCAAAGAGATAATCGTACAGCTTCCCTCGCCCGTGTCAACCGGCACCCCAACGGGATGTCGTCACCGCTCGACCTCGAAATTGACCGAACCAGACCGTCGGGCGCATTGCGCATCACGCGGAGGGGCGATAGCATTGCTCGAGTCGTATTCACATTGTTCGCTTGCCCACAACCCTGGCTTGGGGAGAGTTTGACAGATGCGTGCACATTCGCTGCGGTCTCTCGTTGGCTTCATGCTCTGTGTCTCGGCGACGACCGCGAGCGCGGCGGGTCGAGATGTGCCACTGGTTGAGGCGGCCAAGGCAGAGGATGCCGCGGCGGTTCGGGCGCTACTCGACAACGCCGTTGACGTGGACGCCCCCGCCCTGGACGGCACGACCGCCCTTCACTGGGCGGCCTATCAGGGCGACCACGAAACCGCTCGCGTGCTGCTTGAGGCGGGAGCGCGCGCGGACCTCGCCAACCGTTACGGTGTAACCCCACTCACTCTGGCCGCTGGGCGTGGCGACGCCGGGATCGTCGCGTCTTTGCTGGATGCCGGGGCAGACCCGAATGCCGCACTCCCTGAAGGCGAGACCGTGCTAATGGGCGCGGCCCGGGCAGGTAACGTGGATGTCTTGCGGCTGCTGCTAGCGCACGGCGCTGACGTCTCAGCTCGAGAGAGCTGGCGCGGTCAGACCGCACTGATGTGGGCCGCCGCTCACAACCACCCCGCAGCCACACACACGCTGCTCGAGCTGGGCGCCAGTGTCAACGAACGATCAACGTCCGGCTGGTCGGCGCTGCTGTTCGCGACCCGGGCCGGTCACGCCGAGGCCGTCGCCTCCCTGCTGGCCGCGGGAGCCGATGTCAACGACACGGTCCACCCGCTTCAGACCGACACGACCGACGAGCCAGCCACTCGTACTGGCGGTCCTGCCGGCACGAGCGCGCTGGTCCTCGCGGTGGCCAATGGTCATTTCTCGCTGGCCGGCTATCTCGTGGAGCAAGGGGCCGACCCCAATGCGGCCGAGCAGGGCTGGACCGCGTTGCATCAGCTCTCGTATACCCGCCGGCCGAATTCAGGCAAAGGCATGCCCCCGGTGCCACTCCTCGACCGAATGGACACGATGGAGTTTGCCCGGTTCCTGCTGGAAAACGGCGCCGACCCGAACCTTCGGCAGACCGAGCGCCATAACAACCGCGAGCGAAACAACCTCAACCGGGTCGGGGCCACCCCGTATTTGCTCGCCGCCAAACATGCCGATGCGCCACTCATGCGTCTCTTGGCTGACCACGGAGCGGATACACGTCAAGCGACCGCCGGAAACGCGTCGCCACTCATGGTGGCGGCTGGGGTTGGGATCTTCAACCTCGGCGAAAGCGCCGGAACCAACGTGGAAGCATTGGAGGCGGTCCAGCTGGCGTGGGAACTCGGCGACCACAATATCGAGGGGGCCGACGACAAGGGCTATACGGCGCTCCACGGGGCGGCGCTACGGGGCGCGAACCCAATTGTGGAGTTCCTGATCGAACGCGGGGCGGACCTGCTCGCGGAGACGGATGAGGGGTGGACCCCGCTGCGCATCGCCGACGGCGTGCACTACACCGGCACCGTCAAGCGTGCCGACCACACCGCAGAACTCCTGCGTCACGCGATGCGGGACCAGAGGGTCTATACGTCGGCGCACGAACGGGTCGTCAATAGCGTGGCAGTCGTCACCGGGCGATGACACGGGACACGAGTGGTGTCACGAACCACACGTGTCACTGACCATCTGAAGGGTGCTCACGTTGATTCGGTCACCGTCCGGTGATCGGATCAGGAACCCCTTGGCCTCCACCCGGTGACCGACGTGGTCGGTCGGGTCAGGATAGACCGCCATCAAATCGAAGGTCTGGGCGCCGAGCGACGCACCAGCAAGCTGCGTGAGCACGGCGTCACGTGACACCGACGGATCGTCGGTTCGGACCGCCCGGGTGCTATGGGTGAGTCTCCAGCGGTCCCCACCATCGGTCAGACACCCAAGCACACGGACCAGCGCGAAGCTGGGCACTTCGCCCGGTCCATCCTCATCCTCGATCCTAATCTCACCAACGCGATCGGTCACCAACTCCCTGTCACCGGCGGGGAAACCGTTCCTCCGAAGCAGGTAGGCGACACTATCCAGGTAGTCCTCGGCGCTCAGCGTCGCAGGCTCGTCGAACGGCATCAGATTGCGAATGCGGGTGAACAACGTGCCGACGGTATCCTCCCGCCACGCCTGCATAAACGGGTCGCCGACGAGGGCACTGGCCTCCTCTGAACCGCCCAGATCAGCCCGGTGACACGAGAGACAGTGCTGTTGATACACGGTCTCACCACGTGACGCTTGCTCGGCCGTGTATACCCCATCCCACACCGTGATGGGATCTTGCTCCGCTTTGGCCACCCCCAGGGAAGACAAGCCCACCGTGACACCGATTACACACGCCAGACTCGGACCGGGCAAGACCAAACGCACGACTACCTCCCGTGGGGGGCGCCCTTGATCCGAACGCTTTCGTCCTGAATCGTCTTGTTCAGCAAGCTGACACAGCCATACAGCGCCCGCAACGTCGGCACCTCAACCCCAGTCATCTCAGCCAGCTCGACCACCACCCCGAGCATCCCATCCACCTCAAGCGGCTTGCCGGCTTCGACATCCTGTAGCATGGAGGTCTTGTGTTTTCCGACACTCTCTGCGCCGGAAATCCGGCGCTCCATCGGCACCCGGAAGTGAGCCC
>JAYZGM010000308.1:0-10814 GCA_036336225.1 Acidobacteriota bacterium
GGCGCAGGGACGACCGTCGGGCATCGAGCGCGTGCGGTTCGAGCTCACTGAATGGGAGCATGGCCATCCGGACGAGGTCTCGCGCCACCACCTGGGAGACCTGGACTTCTGAGCAGGGCCCACGGGGCCGGAGCGATCGTCGCCCACGCCCTGACCCGCCGACTCACGGGCGAGTTCTTCGATCGCCGTGACGCTGAAACCAGAATTCGGGTTGAGGGAGCCGCCCCCTGTCCGCCCCACGACGACCAGCGGCGCGCCGCTCACACGAAATGGCGACCGCCGTCCCGATCTCGACTATATTGCTCACAGCGTGGCGTGACGCGATTGGCCCGACCCACATCTGGTGAAAACAAGGGCGCAACCCTGTTTGGACTGATTTGGACCCTTATTATGGTCTTGCTCGCGGGCACCGTCGCCAAGTTCCTGATACCAGGGAACGACCCGGGTGGCTTCGTCGTGACCGGTCTGCTCGGCGCGGCAGGTGCTTAATAAGAAGACGTAGAGCGTGACCACGTACCAGGAGGCCCGGAGCCCATGCCCAAGAAGCTCTCGTCGTCGGACGACGCCGCGCTGACGCGTCGACACATTCTCACGGCGTTCGCGACGCTTGGGGGATCATCGCTGGCCACCGGGGTCATGGATGCGTGGGGACTGCGAGGGACCGCGGCCGCCCAACGACCGGTACTTGATGGTCGCGCGCCGACCAACACTCGAGTCCTGGTCCTTGGCGCCGGCATCTCCGGCCTCACGGTCGGCTATGAACTGGGCAGCCTCGGGTACGACTGCCACGTGCTCGAGGCTCGCGATTGGGTGGGGGGCCTCTGCTGGACCATTAAGCGAGGCGCGTCGCATACCGAAGTCGACGGCGAGCGCCAAGTGTGTGCGTTTGACGACGGACTGTACCTGAACGCTGGCGCCTGGCGTCTTCCCCACGCGGACCGAGGGGTGCTGGACTATTGCGCCGAGCTCGGCGTACCACTCGAGATCTTCGTGGACGCTGACGACGCCAATTTCTTCTACGAGGACGACCCGGGACGCGGTCCATTGGCCGACACCAAGGTGCGACTCCGCGAAGTGAAGGCCGACTTGTGGGGCGCCACGACCGAGCTTCTCGCCAAGGCCGCTGACCATGGCGAAATCGACCTGCCTTTGAGCACCGAAGACAAAGAGCGCCTGGTCTCGTTCCTTGTCAGGGCCGGGTATCTTGACAGCGAGGACCACGTGTACCGCCCCCCCACGTCCCGGGGTTCCCGAGACCGCCACGACCTGAGCGCGCTTCTCCAGACGGGGTTTGGGACCCGGGTACGTTCGCTCTACGCCGGCACCGGTGGCCCCGCGCCTGTGTTTCAGCCCATTGGGGGGATGATGGAAATCCCCCTGGCGTTTCAGCGGGCCCTTGGCGACCGGGTCACGCTGCAGACCGAGGTGCAGTCGATCCACCAGACCCCCGACGGCGTCCGCGTGCAATGTCGGCATACCCGAACCGGGGCCGAGCGAGAAGAGGTGGCAGACTACTGCGTCTGCTGTCTCCCCATGGCCGTGCTCCAGCGACTCGACGTCAACCTGTCATCAGAGATGCAGGCGGCCGTCAACGACACCGGACACAGCAACGCCGCAAAAATGGGACTGCAGATGCGCCGGCGTTTCTGGGAACAGGACGACGGCATTTTTGGTGGACATCTCTGGTCTCGCAGTCTCCAACTTGGCGAATACTCGTATCCGTCAAACGACTACTTTTCGCAGAAAGGCGTTCTCCTCGGGTTCTATGGTGGCGGGCAGACCGCCGAGCTTGCCACCCGTCCCATCGCCGACCGGGTGGAACACGTGCTAACACAGTCGAGTAAAGTGCACCCTCAGATACGTGACGAGTTCGAGCACGCCTACGCCATCTGGTGGGAGAAGATCCCGTATAGCCTCGGTGCCTATGGCCGGACGCCGGACGAAAACCTGCTCGCGCGCCTGCGTCGTCCAGACAACCGACTCTTCATTGGGTGCGCGGGGGCCAGTAGCAGACCCGCCTGGTTGGAGGGTGGCATCCAGGCTGCGTGGCGCACGGTCGAGCAACTCCACGACCGAGCCATGCGGGCGTAATCGGAAACCAATAGTTGGAGCAAGAACCCGATGACACAGCGCCACGTCGCCGCAACCACACTATTTCTTGTTGGGATGCTGCTGAGCACCACGGGGTTGGCTCAGCCCCCGCTTCAGGAGACCCCCACCACGTTCTCGACCGTGACCGCAGACCGACTACGCAACGCCGAGGCCGAGCCACACAACTGGTTGATGTATTCGGGCGACTACAAGAGTCGCCGATACAGCCAACTCACCCAGGTGGACCGGAGCAACGTTGACCAGCTCGAGATCGAGTGGGTGTATCAACTCCGTACGCTTGACCAAGCCGAAACCACACCACTCGTGGTTGATGGCGTCATGTATCTCACCGAATCGCCCAGCACCGTTATTGCGGTGGACGCTGCCAATGGCCGGCCATTCTGGCGATACGCCCACCCGCTACCTGACGACCTCATCATCTGTTGTGGCCGAAACAACCGCGGTGTCGCCATACAAGGCGACAAGGTCCTCATGAGCACGCTCGACGCCCATCTCGTTGCCCTCGATGCAAAGACCGGGAGCGTGTTGTGGAACACCGAAGTCGAAGACCACACCGGTGGGTATAGCAAGACGGCGGCTCCCCTGGTGGTCGGCGACAAAGTATTTACCGGCGTCGCGGGAGGCGAATATGGCATCCGGGGGATGGTCGACGCGTACAACATCAACACCGGGGTGCGGGAGTGGCGGTTCCACACAACACCGGGCGCCGACAATCCTGATAGCCGCACCTGGTCGGGGGACTCGTGGCGCCGGGGCGGATCGGCCACCTGGATGACCGGCTCCTATGACCCCGAACTCAACCTCGTCTACTGGGGCACGGGCAACCCGGGTCCGGACTATGACGGCACGGTGCGGGTGGGCGACAACCTCTACTCGGACTCAGTGGTCGCCCTTGAGGCCGACACCGGCGACATGAAGGGGTATTTCCAGTTCACACCGCACGATAGCCATGACTGGGACTCGACCCAGGTTCCCATCCTGGCCGAGACCACGTTCGACGGCGAGCCACGTCGGGTGATGCTCTTCCCAAATCGCAACGCGTTCTTTTATGTCCTCGACCGAGAGACCGGTGAGTTCCTCCTCGGCACCCCATACGCTAAACAAACCTGGGCCGACGGACTCGACCAGACCGGCAGACCGCTCCTCAGACCCGGCAAGGAGCCCTCACTCGACGGCACCATCGTCTCACCAGCCATCACGGGTGGCTCAAACTGGTGGTCACCCTCATATAGCCCGCGCACGGATCTGCTCTACGTGATGGCGTATGACGCCGAGACCCGATACTACATTCGGAAGACCGCCTACGAACGAGGCCACAGCTATCGCGCCGGGGGTGGGGAAACCCCGCAACCAACCGAGTCGTATCTGCGTGCGGTTCGGGCGATCTCACCTCAGACCGGGGCACGGCGATGGGAGTTCCCAGTCGATTCGCGCACCACGTCTGGGCTGATGTCCACCGCTGGCGACCTAGTGTTCGGGGGCACGGCCGATGGCTACGTGTTTGCCCTTGACGCCGTCACCGGAAACGAGCTGTGGCACAAGAACGTTGGCGGACGTGTCCATGCCGGACCGATGTCGTACGCCGTCGATGGAAAACAGTATGTCGCCATCGCCGCCGGCACCGCGGTCTTCGTGTTCGCCGTCACGGAGTAGCCGGGTTGAATCGGTGCCATCATCGGGTGCCAAGCGGCGGTCGAACGACGTCGTCGTCTTCGACCCTCGCAACGGGCCGACCGGTTCACGCTGCTCAACATCACCCGCGAGGGGGCGCACCAATTGCTCGGCGCGTGCGCGCTGCTTAGCATATAGGCGATACTTGGGCACGCTCTCGTCGCCACATATCTTTGGCCACGGCCCAGAGGGAGGTCTGGACATGTCATCCGCAAAGACGGTCTTCGTGACATTAATTGGCTTCGTAGGGTGCACCGCACTGGCGAACGGGCAAACCACTCCTATGACCCCTTGGGGTGCCCCGAACCAGCAAGGCGTCTGGACCGGATCCACCCTGACTCCAATGGAGCGACCCGCAGAGCTGGCTGGGAAAACGTTTCTGACCGAGGAGGAAACCGCGGCGCTGGAGCAACGAGCCGACGAACGACGGTTTGTCGAGCGAGTGCCCAGTGTGGGCGATCCCGGGACCTACAACCAGACGTGGTTCGACCCCGGAACCCGGATGGTGCCCGACCGCCGGACCGCATTGATTGTCGAACCGCCCGACGGGCGAATTCCTTACACGGCAACGATGCTGGAGCGCGACCGACTCCAGGCCGCCTATCGCGTGAACGGAGCCCGCCATTCGTGGATCGATGTCGATACTGGAGAGCGCTGCCTCTCGGATGGCATCCCCATGTTCTGGCTCGGCTACAACCCCAACCATCAGATACTCCAGACGCCAGACCATGTCGTAATCGTGCACGAGATGTTTCGCGACCGGCGCGTCATCCCGCTCGACAACCGACCGCATGGCACGATTCGACAGTGGAATGGCGACATCCGTGGGCGGTGGGACGGCGACACGCTGGTGGTGGAGTCAACTCGATTTGTCGACGGCACGGCCAACCGGTGGGCCGCCACCTGGCGCATGCCAACCGAGACGATGCATCTTGTTGAACGATTCACGCGGGTCGATGCTACGACGCTCGAGTATGAGTTCACACTGACCGACACCGCGAAGTTCATGCAACCCTGGAGCGTACGGATCCCGTTGACAACCAACCAGGCCGCGCGAGGTGTCACCGAGGGACCGCTCTACGAGTACGCGTGTCACGAAGGAAATTACAGCATCGCCAACGTGCTGCGTGGGGCCAGGATGGAGGACCTCGCGGCCGAGCGCGGGGTCACAACTGAACGGTAGCCCGCACCTACCGTTGGCCACGTCGCCAGTTGGTTCTGCCGGTGGAGCACCCCACGCCAGGGAGACCGCCATCACCAACAGGCCGCCGATGTGGGCCGTCTGCCCAAGGGCCCGGTCGTAGCGGAGCCACCCAAACCCTTTCCGAATCGTGCCCCTCGACCTCGCGCCCCGTGAACCCACCCAGCGACACGAGGTCGAGGACCCGCGCGTCGGCGATATACGGAGCCACGTCGAGCAGGTTCTCACCCGCCCACCAGGCGGCGACCGAAGCCCCGAACGGGTCCTGGCTCCCCCGGGCTAACTCCATCACGCAGGCCACCGGTATGACCACCTGCATCAAGCGGCCTCCTCGGTCCGTTAAGACACGACCCGAACGGGACACACAGGAGGTGGCCAGCGTCGTGAAGAACCAGGCTCACTCCGTGGAGCAGAGAGTTCATGGCCACGGTGTCCGGCGGACCGGTCTTATCCACACCCGCACACCGCCGACAAGCAGCGCCTGTCCGAACACGCCCATCCGCGTTGGAAACCCCGGACGCACCGGTTGGAGCGTACTCATCATGTCGGGCGCTCGTAGACTCAACTCGACTCCCGGGACCCAAACGGAGATCACCGGTCGGGTTCAGAACCTGAATAGACACTGCAGCTTGGTGAACACCGCGCGAGTCGCACGACGGAGCTCCGTGAACGGATGAAGCTCTGCGTTGATCGAATTCCCGTGCTAGCGATGAGGAGCAACTATGACCAGCATCGTCCTAGGTGTCATCGGCTCGGTGGGGCTCATGTGTCTATATCACGGTCGGGTCTACCTGGCGTGGACGGTGCCCGGGGCGTCGTTGTTGGGCGCGTGGTGGTGGAGCGCGGAGACGACGACGCCGGCGTGGCCCCTCACAACCGTGCTGTTCGTCGTGTTGATGACGGTGTTTGGTGTACCCGTGATCCGTCGAATAGTGGTGAGCCGCTGGGTCATGCGTCTGATGGCATCGGTCCTGCCACGGATCGGCAACACCGAGCGCATCGCACTCGAGGCCGGCACGGTCTGGTTCGATCGCGATCTGTTCTCGGGAAAGCCTGACTGGGCAAAGCTTCTGGCGTTCCAACCCAAGACGCTCTCGGACACGGAGCGCGCATTCCTGGAAGGACCGGTTGACGAGCTGTGCGGGATGCTCAACGAATGGGAGATCGTCCGCGCCGGCGATCTCCCTCCGCGCGTCTGGGATTTTCTCAAAGAACACCGTTTCTTCGGGATGATCATCCCGGAGACCTATGGGGGACTGGGGTTCTCCGCCGCCGCCCATTCTGCCGTCGTCGTGAAGATCGGGAGCCGAAGTGTGACCACCGCCGTGACCGTGATGGTCCCCAACTCGCTGGGCCCGGCGGAGCTCTTGCTGCATCATGGCACCGAACCACAGAGACAACACTATCTTCCCCGGTTGGCCACCGGGCAGGACATCCCGTGCTTTGCGCTGACCGGACCCCAAGCCGGCAGCGATGCGGCTGCCACCCAGAGCGTGGGCATCGTCTGTCAGGGCACGTTCGAGGGGGAGAACGTGCTCGGGATGCGGCTGACCTGGCGCAAACGCTACATCACACTCGGGCCAGTCGCAACGGTGCTCGGGCTGGCCTTTCGTCTTCGTGACCCTGACCACTTGTTGGGCGATCGGGACGACCTCGGCATTACTTGTGCCCTGATTCCTGCCACCCTCTCGGGTATCGACATCGGAGCCAGACACGACCCGATGGGTATCCCGTTTCAGAACGGCCCGAACCAGGGACACAACGTCTTCGTCCCGCTCACCTTCATCATTGGTGGTCGGGAGGGGACCGGGCAGGGTTGGCGCATGCTGATGGAAAGCCTGGCGGCGGGACGGTCTATTTCGCTCCCGGCCCTCGCCGTCGCCTCTGCCCAGGTGGCCACCCGGGTGACAGGCGCCTACGCCACTGTTCGGGAGCAGTTCGACACACCCATCGGTCGTTTCGAGGGCATCGAGGAACCCTTGCAGCGCATCGGCTCGACTACCTATCTCATGAACGCGGCCCGCACCTTGACCGCGGGGGCGGTCGATGCGGGCGAACGCCCGGCGGTCATCTCGGCGATTGTGAAGGCCTATCTCACCGAAGCCCTGCGGCAGGTCGTCAACGATGCCATGGACATCCGAGCAGGGGCCGCGATCTGCCGGGGCCCTCGGAACATGCTCGCACTCGCGTATCAGGCGGTGCCAATCGGGATCACCGTAGAAGGGGCCAACATCCTGACTCGGTCAATGATCATCTATGGGCAAGGCGCCATCCGATGTCATCCGTTCGTCCAAGACGAAATGGAAGCCGTGGCCGAGCACGATCTGGCCCGGTTCGATCGCGCGTTCTTTGGTCACATCGGACACGTCGTGACCAACGCCACCCGTGCAGGATGGCTCGGGCTCACTGACGGGCGCCTGACGCGGCCGCCGGTGCGTGGCCCCGTGGCACGGCTGTTTGGCCAGCTCAGTCGTATGAGCGCGGCCTTCGCGATCGTCTCAGATACCGCGATGGCTACCCTCGGGGGCACGCTCAAACGTCGCGAACGAATCAGCGGACGGTTGGCCGACGCGTTGGCCTGGATGTATCTGGCCGCGGCCGCCCTCAAACAGTTCATCGACGACGGCCAGCCGCGTCGAGATCTCGCCTTCGTACAATGTGGGTGCGTACAGGCGTTGCATGAGATCCAGACGGCGCTCGACGCGGTGCTGGACAACCTCCCGAGTCGTCTCGCGGCGTGGGGATTGCGATGGATCGTGTTCCCCCTCGGGGCGCGATACCGTCCACCACGGGACACGCTTGGAGCAGCGGTCGCACGGGGACTCCTCGAGGACCGTGACGCGCGTCTCGCATTGACCGACGACATCTATATCCCACCCCCTGATGAGCTCGGGCTCGGACGATTGGAGTCGGCCTTGGATGGCGCGGTGGCCGCGCTGGCGGTCGAAACGAAAATCAGGGACGCCGTGCGTGCGGGCCGTCTCGAGAGGGCGCCAGGCGACCTGCTGTTAAATCGAGCACGCGAGACGGGGGTCATTACTGAGCCCGAGCGTCAACTGGTGCTGGATGCGGATGCGCTCCGCAACGAGGTGATCCAGGTCGACGCCTTTGGCCCGAATGACGGGGTCTCGGTAGCGCGGTAGGTCTCTCGCGGACTCAGGCGGGCACAGACACCGGGCCAGCGGGCTCGACGTCGACACGCCGTGGACCTCGGGGCACAGCGACCGGGGGACTTGTCGCCGAATCGCGCTCACCGTCCGGCACCTCCAGACCCTGAGCCGCAAACCCAGAGACACGTTTAACCTGCTCCTGGGTCAGCCCCTGAGGATCAGAGCTATAGACACTCAACACGCCTCGCAACGCGTCGTTCTGGAGCAGTGGCGTGGCAAAACAGCTGCGGAGCGGCGGCTTCCACGTCTTGGCGAGCTCGAACAAGTCGAGTGCCGGATCCGAGTTGTGGATCGTCTGCCGGTTGGCGCCGACCCATCCGCTCAAACGGTCGCCCAGCGATATCGACAGCTCGCGAATCATGAACTCGTTCTGGGGGGAAGACACCTGGGCGACGACGAGACGCGCCTCGGTTGGCTGATGCAGGTAGAGCACCCCGACCGAACCTGGGACGACCGATTCAAGATAGCGAGAGATTTCCCCGAAGCTGGGGAGCGCCCAGTCGTCGTCAAGGCCGGATGTGACGGAAGACGGCTCGCCCGGGCGGGCGACACCATCGGGGTCGTCCGCGAGCTCGGGACGACAATGTAGCGGATCTCGGCCGCTTTGGCAGTCTCCTCTGCCGTGGCCAACGGGCCCAACGTCAGGAGCTCATCGACCATCCCAACAAAAGTATCGACGATGTGCGAATCGTAGTGTGAGCCACTCCGTCCCCGAATCAAGGTAATGGCCTGGTCTTTCGTCATCGCGCGTCGGTACGGGCGGTCCGATATCAACGCGTCGAAACAGTCAACGACCGACAGAATCCGCGCCCCAATGGAATCGCGTCGCCGGTGAGTCCCGCCGGATAGCCATGACCGTCCCACATTTCGTGCCGGAGTCAACTTTCCCGGCTTATTGAGGATATGTTCGGGAATGGCGAGCTTCCCTAAGTCATGGAGCAACGCCGAGGCTTCGATCGCTTTGACCTGCTTGTCGTCAGAGACACCCAACCGGCGCGCCACGGCGACCGAATGGATCTGAACCCGTCGGATGTGCCCACTCGTCACCTGGTCCTTGGCATCGATCGTCAGCGCCAAGGCCTCGATGGTTGAGAGATACAGGTGACTCAACTCGGCCAGGTGTTTGTTGGCCTCCTCAACGCGCGCCGTCGACAGCTTCGACGACGCGTAGGTCAGCACCAGCAGTGGCACAAAGACCCCGACCGCGACGACCAGGAGCACATACGCGCGCCCGGAACGGGAAAGTGTCAGCTCGTTCATTTGGCCCGTTCCTGTATGCCCTCCTGCCGGCAGAACCAATCATCGGCCCGCAGGGAGCAGTTCTTCAGCTGCCATCGGTTGCGCATCGCTCGCCTCGCGATTAGTTCCCGACCTCAGCCTCCGCAATATCCCCCGCGTCGACCGATAGGGCCGCCACCGACGGGTCCTCACTCAACGCCGCGACGTCAGACATCGACAGGGTGGCTGACACGCCACTCGGCAGTGGCTCTACGCGGTGCACCGTCCGGCCTTCGCTTGCTAGCCAGTCGGCCATCGGAAATGCCTGTCCGGGCTGAGTCAGCACCATCACACGCATCGACGCGCTCCGATTGGCCGCGACCATGACCCGCAAGGTCGGACCGAGCTTTTGATACTGGGCCAGACCCAGCGCGGCATAACGCCGACCTGAGTCCGATCGCTTGCTGCGTACCCGACCGGGCTCGGTCGGACGAATCGGTTGGGCAATCACCCCCTAGGCCCCGGACGCACACGCGGTCGTCGGCGATGCGGGGACGGGAACGAGGCGAACGGCCCGACGAGTACCCGTCCCCAAGCGGCGAGACGCCGATGCCTCCATCTCGTCGACATTCAGCGCGCGCGATGCCCGCGTGTCGTCCCGGCCAGGATCACGCCACAGCGTGAACGACCCGCCGGTGATGAGCGTCGTCACGAGCGCAAGAACGAAGACCCGTCGGACTGGATGACGGCGTCGCCGTGGGCGGATGTGCACAATGGTCACTCCCGTGGACGGAACGAGTCACCGCGGTCTCCCACACGCCGTTAATTTGGCAATCTTGGTACCAGGTAGTGGACCCAGTCCAGGTCGGACTGGCTAAAAGCCAACAACTCAAATTATGACAGTAAGTTGAAAGGAGGTTCGGGCGTGTGGCACTAACTGCCTGTGTGCCGAAACGAGCATTGATGAAGCCGCGGGTGTTTCATCTTGGACCAATTGGATCAAGCTTGGAAAAAGACCCTCGTTCGACCAGCCTCTCGACGTGTGTGGACCGCCAGGCACACGCCTGTAGGTGGACAACGTATCTGTTTTTTTAGTGACATTACTGTCGCTTCACGAAGGTAGTCGTTGGGAATGGCGGCGGAGTTATTCCCTCATCGTCGCCTCGAGTTGTCCTCCCATCTCACCGCTGTCCAGCACGGACAGACGACCGATTCGACACGGTATCACCGGATCGGTACGGTCCTTGATCAGGGAGCGAGGACGCAACGCAAGAAGATGGATTGAAGTGGATAATCAGCACACACTTGGCGGGGCCCGTGAGACCCTGCTCGACCCCATCGTGCTAGAAAACCGGTTGGTCGTCGTGGGCGCCACGTCGCAGTAGCGACACGGACTATGCGGGTGGCCGGGTCATGCTGGTTAAGTCCGGATCCAATAAAAT
>JAYZGM010000309.1:0-5811 GCA_036336225.1 Acidobacteriota bacterium
TCACCATGAACATCAAACGATTGATGGAGGTCGGGTCGTTCCGCGGCATGCGTCATCGCCGGAATCTTCCTGTGCGTGGCCAGCGAACGCAGACCAACGCACGGACCCGCAAGGGTCCCCGCAAGGGTGCTGTGGCCAAGAAACGGACGAGTTAGAGCCCACGCGGATGAGATAAGAGCCCCGTGGGTAGTAGCAGTCCCGGCGCGCACGTGCGCGCCCGCGGAGGAGCGGGGCGTTGGGGTCCCCGCGAGCGACGGAGCCGGGGTGTGGGGCAGAGTCACACGTAAAGAAGAAGAGGACTGGTCGGAGATATGGCAAAGCTCGAAACGGTCGACGGGTCGCTCCCGACGCCCAGCAAGCGGCCGGCGGGTAAACGGAAGAAGACCTTCAAGAAGAAGAAGGACAAGCGGGTTGTGCACCACGGTATCGTGCACATTCAGGCGTCGTTCAACAACACGATCATCACGATTGCCGATACCGAAGGAAACGTCGTGGCGTGGTCCAGCGCCGGCGGCATCGGTTTTCGGGGCTCGAGAAAAGGTACGCCGTTTGCCGCCACCCAGGCCGCGATCCGGGCGGGGCACGGCGCAAAGGCGGTCGGAATGCGGACCGTGGATGTTCGCGTCAAGGGACCAGGGGGAGGCCGGGAGTCGGCCATTCGCGCCCTGCAGGCGTCCGCCGGACTGAGTGTGAAGTCGATCCAAGACGTCACGCCGATTCCGCATAACGGATGTCGGCCACCCAAACGGCGTCGCGTGTAACGGAGCGACCTGAGGAGATCGATCAGTATGGCACGATACGCAGGACCCGTTTGCCGGCTTTGCCGACGGGAGGGCATGAAGCTTTTCCTGAAGGGCGAGCGTTGCTACGCAGAGAAGTGCGCGATTGAGAAGCGCAATGTCCCGCCTGGGCAGCAAGGTCGCCGCCGTCGACCGAACAAGGTCATGGGGTATGGGTCACAGCTCCGTGAAAAGCAGAAGGTCAAGCGCACCTACGGTGTGCTTGAGAGCCAGTTTCGCCGCTATTTTGCTGCCGCCGAACGTCAGCGTGGTATTACCGGTGAGACCCTGTTGCAGCTCCTCGAGAGACGGCTTGACAACGTCGTGTATCGATTGGGGCTGGCCACCTCACGACCGCAGGCGCGGCAACTCGTGCGACACGGGCACGTGCGTGTGAACGGGAAGCGTGCAGACATTCCTTCGTTTTCGCTCAAGAGCGGCGATGCCGTGACCGTGCGGGAACGGAGCGCCAAGAAAGCCACCATCGTCTACGCGATGGAAGAGGTGAAAGGTCGCGGGATTCCTGGGTGGCTCGAGTTTGACGCGAGCACGATGACCGGTCGCGTCGCCTCGTTGCCGACACGCGATCAGATCAACCTGCCAGTGCAGGAGCAGCTGATCGTCGAGCTCTACTCCAAGTAGTTTGTGGCGGGTCCCGATAGAGAAAGGATTTGACTCGATGTTGTGGAAAGGCTTCCAGCGTCCGAAGCGGCTGGAGTTTGACGCCGAGACCCTGACCGATCAATTCGGCCGGTTCTCCGCACAACCGTTCGAGCGCGGTTTCGGGACGACCATCGGGAACGCGCTGCGCCGAGTGCTGTTGTCAGCCATTGAGGGCGCCGCGGTCACCAGTGTGAAGATCGACAACGTGCTCCATGAGTTCTCACCGATCCCCGGGGTCGTGGAAGATGCTACCGACATCATCCTCAATCTGAAGCAAATTCCTATAAAACTCCATACCGACGAGATAAGAACGCTCTATCTTCGAGCCGACAAGGCGGGGGAGGTCAAGGCGTCGGATCTTGAAGCGGACTCAGCGGTTGAGATTCTCGACCCCGATCTGCACGTGGCTACGGTTGCTGACGGTGGTTCACTGCACATGGAGATGCGTGTCAAGCAGGGACGCGGGTATGTGTCGGCCGACAAGAACTTTGACGAAGACCTTGGCATCGGATGGATCCCGGTTGACTCGGTCCACTCGCCCGTGCGCAAAGTTAACTATCTGGTCGAGGCGGCACGATTGGGCCAAAGGACCGACTACGACAAGCTCACCGTCGATGTGTGGACCGATGGCTCGGTCACGGCGCGGGACGCCATCTCACTCGGTGCCAAGCTGGTTCGGGATCACCTGAGTATTTTTGTCAACCTCGACGACACCAATGATTCGCAGAGTGAGCCTGCTGCCGAGCGATTCGACGTGGTCGCGAATGAGCATCTAGACAAGAGCGTCGAGGAGCTCGAGCTCTCCGTTCGTTCATACAACTGTTTGAAGAACGCCAACATTCGCACTATTCGTGAGCTGGTTCAAAAGACCGAGCCCGAGATGCTACGGACCAAGAACTTTGGTCGCAAGTCGCTCAACGAGATAAAAGAGATCTTGCAAGGCATGGGACTGGGTCTGGGCATGCGACTCGAACAGGGTGGGGCCGAGGCGGAAGCCGAAGCATAGCGGGAACGAGAGGATCGGAAAGTCATGCGTCATCGAGTAGCGCACCGCAAGCTGGGTCGCGTCACCGAACACCGACTCGCCACGCTACGGAATCAAGCGCAGATGCTGATTCGTCATGAGCGGATCGACACGACCTTGGCGAAGGCGAAGGAGTTGCGGCCCTTCGTGGAGCGGCTGATCACCGTGGCAAAGCGTGGGCTCGAGGATGGCGTAGAAACCACGCGGGCGCTCCATGCGCGCCGATTGGTCGCTCGCGATCTGGCAGATAAGCGGGTGACCGCCAAACTGTTCACCACGATCGCACCGCGTTTTGCCGAGCGTCCAGGGGGGTACACCCGCGTTCTTCATCTCGGTCGTCGCCAGAGTGACAGCGCCGAGATTGCCCAGATCGAACTGGTCGGGAGCGAATACGATCCCAAGAAAGACCAACCGATAGACGACGGCGTCGAAGCAGCGGCCGGAGAGTCGCACGGGGTTGGCGGGCGCATCCGGGCGGCGGCCGGTCGGTTACGGGGTGGGGGCAAAGCCGACAAGAAGAAGGCTGATGCCGACGACGAGAAGTCGGAAGACTAGAGCTCGTGGAAAAAGCCCCGCTGCATTCGAGCGGCGCTGAATCCCGTCAGGACCGCGTTGCTCCGCGGTCGAACATTCAAATTTGCTCCCTCGTCGCGCCTTGCTAGCCGGGTCCAGCGCCGTTCTCGGTGTGAACGCGGGGTTTTGCCAGGGGTTCCTATGAAGCTTCGCCTCAAACGGCCGAGTATCTGGCGTGCTTCACTAGCAGATGCATTGCTCAATGGCCCCGCTACGCGGGGACTAGCATCTCCCCAGGGGCCAGCAAAAAATTGATTCAAATGTCCGTATCTGGACCCCAGGAGATGTCTAGGACCTCGATCGCTCCCGCGGTCGGGCTTCGCGGGCCATCCCTCTTCAGATATTCCCATGCGTAGCGCTGGGACACGTTTTGCTTGCGCGGACGGCCGGTAGCGCACTGTCTGGAGCATCACGATCGTTGGAAACTGGCGGATCACGTTTCGGTTCTATGACGTAATGTCTTTGATGTGGACCTCGTGGATGATCACTGACCGCCGCTTCATGCCGATGAAGGACCCGCCGCACCCGGATCTGGCGATCAAGGATGCCTGTCTGGCACCGTCGGCGCTCAGTGTGACGGTTGGCGTGAAGGACCTGGGTGTTACCCGCTACACGCTGGCCCGTGTGATCAACGGCCAGAGCAGGATTTTTCCTGAAATGGCGATTCGTCTGGAGAAGGCCACGTGGTCGACAGCCGACCACTAGATTCGGCTGCAGGCGACATTTGACCGAGCTCGGGCACGGCGCCAACAGGATCAGATCAAGGTCGAGCGTTACCGACCGCGCCCAACGGCGTCAGCATGCACGCTTGTCTGCAGCTCCTCGTTATTTGCGATTCCGCGGCACAGGCAGTCCACTGCTAATGCCCGTAGCATGGTCACCGCAGTCGGATCGAGATTGGTCCATACGAGATCACCGCGCTCTTGGGCGGCGGGGGGCAATATGGCAATAGTTGCCTCACACGGGAAACCGCGCTAGTGGACAGGCCCTCTGAGAAGGGCTTTGTCAGCCGCTTGGTCGCGTTCACGACTGAGAGGATGAATCTGGTGTCTTCCTGATCAATGCACAAACAAGCTGGTCAAGAGGGCGCACTGTTTCACTGTGTCCGCCAGAGTATTCTCGGCAAATAGGATTGAAGACGAGTGATGCATGACCACCACGTCTTACGAGTGCGCGTTACAGACCGGGAGAGACTGATGCAACGAAGAGTGATTCTTACGGCGTTCTCGGCGCTATGGATGGTGAGCGTATTGTCAGTGGTCCAGGCGTCGGAGTCATCGAGTCAGGCCAGGGCGTCTGACCGCGACGAGATCGGTATGGCCCGTGAACTCGGTCCGACGACGTGGGCCCGATGTGCGGCCGAGCTCTCGAATCCTGACGCGCAAGCCTATGAGCTATCGCATCCCCGCTCCGGCTCGATGCCGTTGTCTCCTTTTGCGGGTCCCTATCAACCGAGCTACCTGCCGTCGGCGGATAGCTCGGCACGATACAGCTCTTCAATATGGAGGTGTTGAACGAGAATGCGAATCCTGGCCAGCAGGGGACCCAGATCGATGCACTCGGACACTTCGCATCGCTGAACGATACTTGGGATGGCGCCTCCGAGCTGGCGGCCGATGGTGCCCGCTACTATGGTGGTCTTACCCAAGCCGAGGTGAAGCCAACGCCCGACTCGCCGCTCTTGAGACTCGGTGTTGACAAGATGCCCCCACTGGTCACGTCTGCCATTCTGCTCGACGCGCGCACACACGTTGGCGGCGGGGAGCCCATGTCGGCCGGCCAGCACGTGACTCCGGAGCACATCGAGGCGATGCTCGAGGCGGCCGGTTTAGCCGAACGTGGCATCCTGCCGGGTGACATCGTGCTTATCTATACGGGCTGGAGCAGCGACCACTACGAGGATCCCGACACCTCCGGTGTTTACTACAGCATGGCTCCCGGGCTGTCATACGAGTCAGCGCAGCATCTGGGCGAGCGACGGATCGTCGCGGCGGGCCTGGATACGCCGTTTGTTGATGCGGTGGCGGATGGCCAGCTGGCTGGTACCAGTCCGCCGCCGTCGGGTACGCCGACAGGAATGGTCTTCCCCGTCCATGAGCACTTCTTGACGGAGGTTGGGATTCATACCCTCGAGGGGCTCAAGCTCAAGGCAATGGCCGACGACGGCGTCTCGGTCTCTTGCGCGATGGTGCTACCAGTGCTGACAAAGGGTGGAGCCGGCGCTCCGATCAGACCAGTGGCGATTGGGACACCGTCGAGTTAGAGAGTCTTTTGGCGCACTACTTGGTGGCCTTGAGGCGGGAGATTTAGTTCGTCTGGCTCGTGATGCATACGCCGTTGGAGGTCGAGCCTGACTCCAGCTTCTCCATCACTTGCTGAGCGCTGCCTTCCTCGAGCGCATACAAAGGATCGCGCACTCTTGCGGTCGTGGTGGAGGTGTGACCGGCGAAGATAAGCTGCCATCGTAGGTCACTGTTTGCCGGCTCGCTCACCACCATGATACAGGCGAAGCGGTGACGCCCGGTCTTGAGCACGGTCGGTTGTCGACGATCGGCCGGATCGGCCAGGAACCGATTCTCGTCGCCGACGCCTATTGTGACATCAACTTGATTGAGATTGTGGTAGCCGAAAGAGAGCACCAGACGGTTGTCGTCCGCGCGGCCGAACCCGTCGTACTGCACGGAGATGGGATGTCGTGGTTGGGCTCCGAGCGACCCGGCGCAAAGTGTCACGACAACCGCCACGACCGCGGCGGGTGGACGGGGCCGGACC
>JAYZGM010000310.1:0-7715 GCA_036336225.1 Acidobacteriota bacterium
TCGGATGGCACCCCGATGACGATTCGGGGACGCACCCAGACCGTCCGGTTGTGCGCCTGCTTAATAAAGTAGGTCAGCATCTTTTCGGTGATCTCAAAATCGGCGATCACCCCGTCCTTCATCGGCTTGATGGCGACAATATTGCCCGGGGTCCGTCCCAACATCTCCTTCGCTTCGCGCCCTACCGCCTCGATACGACCGGTGACTTTGTTGATGGCCACGATCGACGGCTCATTCACGACAATGCCCTTGCCCCGAGCGTAGACACAGGTATTCGCGGTACCGAGATCGATTGCCAGGTCACTTGAAAACAACGCAAACACAGAGCGGACACTCAATAGAGACAGTCCTCCATTCAGGCAACAGCACCGGCGCGCTGAATACCGTCCTTGCCGTGGGCCTTCACCCAGTACATTGCTGTATCGGCTGCCTGGAGCAAATGGTCAACCACTGACACGTCATCCGGCAGCGTGGCGACACCGGTCGACGCGGTCAAATTGAGCTGACACCCCTCCTCCCGCAAGAACTCGTAGCTCGCGATCCGTTCGCACAACCGAGCAGCCACCACCATGGCACCCGCGCTATCAGTGTCAGGAAGCACCACCGCAAACTCATCACCGCCAAAGCGCGCGACCACGTCGGTCTCTCGGGCGCAATTGCGAATGACGGCGCCCGCCTCGACCAGTGCTCGACTGCCATAGAGGTGTCCGTAGGTGTCATTGACCGCCTTGAACCCGTCCAGATCGAGAAAAAGCACTGACAACGGCTGCTTGCTACGCACAGCGCGCTTGCCCTCGCGACGCAACACCTCAAACAGATACCGAGAGTTGAAGAGCTTGGTTAGATCGTCGGTCACCGTCAACGCCTGGGCACGTTGCATCCGTATCGCGTTGTCGAGGGCCATCGCAGCCGGCTCCAGCAACAGACGCAACACCTCGGTCAATCGAGACGACACGACCGGTGCCCGCTCCGATGTCACCGTGTCGACGCCGACCAGCGCCCCGACCGTGTCTCCCCGACACGCGAGCGGAATCGCAATGGCCGCCACCGGGCGCGCGCTTCCATATCGACGGTCGTCGCTCAGATCGCGGACGCCATGACATCGCCCCGCGCGCATGACCTGGCCTCCAAGCGCCACCAGCGCGGTCTTGAGCTCGGCCGCAACCTGCCAGGTGGCCAACACACTCGGCGCACCCGCCCTGTCGGGCCCCACCACCACCCACCCGGGGGCAGGCAACCACGCGGCAGCTCGACCAACCAGGGCATCAGCCACCGGTATCGGCTCGATTGGAGCCGCCACCTGTCGGGTGAGCTCACTCATCACGTCTACCCGATGAAGAAAGCGGGTCAGCGAGTGACCCGAATCGCGCCAGCGAGTGGCCAAATCGACCGGTGCGGCCAAAGCCACTTGATGCGCAACCTCGACCGACTGCAGCGGCGCTTGCAGATGGGTCGTAAAACCCAGCTCGCGGGAACGCTCGAGTACGGTCGTGTGCCGGTCCGTCGAATAGGACGCCACCGGCACACCGGGCGCCAACGACCGCAGCCGGCGCCAATTGGGGCGCCGGCCCGGTGACAGCTGCCAAAGGATGATTGCGGGGTCTCGTGTGAACCGTCGGGCAAAAGCCACCATCTGGGACCGACAGAGCAGACGATAGCGGTCGTGACGCCGCAGGACAGCCAGATCGCGATCGACGTCTGTGCAGGTGTGGTGAAAGATCGCGATGACGGGACTGAGGGCAGGACTCGCACTGTGCGAGCGTGCCGAACGACGCTCACGACCAGCAGGCATGCTTCCGAGAACCACGCTACATCGTCCACCCGTTGTGCCGACGGCCTCTCGGACGTCGGTTGGCACCGGTCAACATCGTTTTGTCAGTTCCCCTAAGTCCTTCAATAACGTGTAATTATACCATATTCAGTGTATCCGACCCGATGTGCCCCCTCCTTGAGGGGGCATATGGTCTCAGGCCATGGCTCACGGCTGAAATGGGGTTGGCGGCACGAGTCGGCTGACATAATATGTAGCGTTAATCGTGTTGTGTCTGACACGGCCCATTACACTCGCCCTCTGTTCTCTATAGGCACGCGTGGGCAAGCTGAAGCGCGCCTCGGGCGCCCGCCACGGGAGTGATTGACAAATGACAATGCTCGATCGCATGCGACGCCACCGGTCGTATTTGAAATGGACCCTGGCGCTTGCCGGATTCGCGTTGCTGGTCCTCGGGTTTCCACTCGTCCAACCTCAACCAGAGACAACCGGGGCGGTGACCGACATCCTCGCACAGGTGGGTGATCAGGAGATCACGGTGGGCGAGTTTCAAATGATGTACCGGCGCCAGCTGCAGAGCTACCAAGCGCAATCGGGTGGACAGATCACATCCGAGATCCTGCAATCGATGGGTATCGACCGCCAGCTGCTGCAGCAGATGATCGATGAGTATGCCGCGCTGCAGGAGGCCGCCCGTCTTGGGGTAACGATCAGTGACGCCGAGGTGCGTGAGAGCATCCTCTCAGAGCCCGCCTTCCAGCAAAACGGCCAGTTTATCGGTGAAGCCGCCTACACCCAGATGCTCCGGATGCAGCAGCCACCGATGTCACCGGCCGATTTCGAGGAGAACGTGCGACGTTCGCTCATGCTCCAACGACTCCAGGCGGCCCTGACCGACTGGATCACCGTCAGCGACGACGACCTCGAACGCGAGCATGTCCGCCGCAACGAACGGGTCCGTCTGAGCACCGTCTCGTTCCGTGCCGACGACTTCCGGGAAGGCCTCGAAGCGACCGACGACGACGTGAGCGCACTTTTCGATCAGAGCTCGAACGACTACCTCGTGCCGGAGAAGCGGCGCCTGCGGTTCGTGCTGGTGGACATCCCGGCATTGAAAGAGGCCTTCACCCCCTCGGACGCAGACGTGCAGTCGTACTACGACAACAATCAAGACCGGTACTCGGACCCGGTTACGTTGCGGGCGAGCCATATTCTGCTTCGCACGGACGGGCAAGAGCTGGAAGACGTCCAGGCGCAGGCCGAAGCGATCATCGCCGAGGCCCGTGGTGGCGCCGACTTCGCGGAGCTCGCCCGTCAATACTCCGAAGATGATGGCACCAAGGACGCCGGCGGTGATCTTGGTGAGATCGCGCCGGGTCAGATGGTGCCGGAGTTCGAAGGCGCCGCCTTTGCGCTCGAGCAAGACGAGATCAGCGAACCGGTCACCAGTGTGTTCGGTATCCACGTGATCAAGGCCACCGAAAAAACCGGGGGTTCAACACAACCACTCGACGAGGTGCAAGAAGAGATCGTTGACCTACTGCAACAGGAGAGCGCCGACGCCCGGGCCAGTGCGTTGGCCGAAGCGATCGCGGCTGAGGTGACCGATGCCAACAGTCTCGACACCGCCGCGCGCCGTCGCGGCCTAGAGCCCCAAGAGAGCGGGTTTGCCGCGCTCGGCGAGCCCATTCTGGGTCTCGGCTTCTCAACCGAGGTGACCACGCAAGCCTTTCAGCTGGATGAGGGGCAAGTCGCCGGACCCATCCAGACCCCCACCGGTCCGGCATTCGTCACCGTGATGGCCGTTCAGGACCCGTATGTCCCCCCCCTCGACGAGGTGGAGGCTCGTGTTCGCGACGACGTGATTCGGCGCAAGGCGTTCGTCCTGGCCCAGGAACGCGCTGACGAGATAGCCTCACTCCTACGGGACACGGACGACTTCACCGCCGCCGCTGAAGCGGAAGAACTCGTCGTGAGCAACAGCGATCTGATTGCGCGGGGTGCGACCGTTCCCGGGGTTGGCCTCAACGCCGAGGTTGAAGAAGTCGCCTTCTCCCTCTCAGCCGGGGAAACCAGTGACCCGGTGCTAACCGGGAATTCGGCTGTGGTTCTGCACGTGCATGAGCGCGAGGAAGCCAACCAGACGGACTTTCAAGCCAATCGCGACCGGCTCCGTAGCGAGATCATCTCGGAGCGTCAGAACCAGTTCTTCACGGCGTACATGGAGAACGCCAAGTCGAAGCTGACGATAAATATTGACCTTGCGGCTTTTGCGCTCGCAGTGGCGTAGGAAGACACGCTTCGTTCAGGGTACTCAAGAACTCTTCGTTCGGGAACCTGGCGCGGATGTGTGGAGCGCCGGGTGCTCGTTTGGGGCGATCTGGCCACTCTGGAGACAGCCGTGGGCCGCCAATGATACGGCGACCCGGCCCTGAAAGCCGTGTGGCCGCTATCGATTCAACGCGGCCGGTATCAGCGCCGACGGCATGATGGCGAGTGGCTCGCCGATTCGGAACTGCTGAAACGGGGCGACGGTCACGCCCAGCGTACGGGCATCGAATGGTGCGAGCCCGGCGACGGTGGCCAGCGCGCGCGCGAACGTGAATCCTGCGCTTAACAACTCATACAGGCTCTTTTGCCGCGGGAAGATCACGAGCTCCACTTCGTCTTCGGGGTCAATACTCACGCGCTCTTTAGCCAGCGCCAGCGCCCGTTCTAACCCACCAAGCTCGTCGATCAAGCCGCGCTGTTTTGCTTGGCGTCCGGTCCACACTCGCCCCTGGGCCACGGCATGGACCGCGTCCCTGGTGGTGCCGCGTCCTTCCGCCGCCTTGTCGAGAAACTGCTCGTAGATGGCATCGATATGCTGCTGCATCTGTGCCCTCTCATCATCGGAAAACCGCGTAACGGGTGAGTAGATCTCAGCGTATCGCCCCTGACTGACCGGCTCGATGGTCACCCCAAGCTTCTGGTAGGTGCCCCCGGTAGCAATCTTCCCAGCGACGACCCCGATCGACCCCGTCAGAGTCGCCGGCTGTGCGACGATCTCGTCAGCCGCCATCGCGATGTAATACCCTCCAGATGCCCCCAGGTCGGACATCGACGCAATCACGGGTTTCTGCTCGCGTGCCAGCACGACCTCTCGCCAGATGACGTCGGACGCGATGGCCGACCCACCCGGGCTATCGATCCGGAGCACGATGGCCCGCACCGAGTCGTCATCGCGAGCCCTGCGGATGGCCGCCACCAAGGTGTCAGAGCCCAGCACTTCCGTGCCCATGACATCAACGCCACCCGCGCCCGAGTTGATGGTGCCCACGGCGTAGATCAACGCGATGCGTCGACCACGGTTCAACCCCAGCGACCGCAGCCCCACCTGACGATAGTCGCGGTCATGTACCTCACGCCAGTTCACCTCATCGAACGGCTCGCTCCGCTTGAGCTCATCGGCATAGGCCAGGCCATCGACCAATCCCGCATCCAAGGCCTCGGCCGGAAGAAACGGTCCCTGATTCACCAGACGCTCGACTGTCGCCTTGTCCAATCCTCGGCCGTCGGCGATTCCGTCGATGATCTGCTGGTAGAGGTCATGGTTGAGCGACTCCGCCATCTCCCGATGCGCCGGCGTCATCGTCGTTTCGGTATAGAGATTCGCGGCCGTCTTAAAATCGCCGGCGTGAAGCATGTCCGGATAGGCCCCGACCTTGTCGAGCGCCCCCCGTACAAACACCTCATAGCCGGCCACCCCCACGATGTCGAGCGAACTCCCCGGCATCAGATACACCTTGTCCGCCGCCGAGGCCAGATAGTATTCCTGCGTGCCGCCATACTCGAGGAATGCCACGATCGGTTTCCCCGACTCACGGTAGTCGATGACGGCATCCCGAATCTCTTGCGCCTTACCCCACAGAAGCTGTGGTCCTTGCGGCTGCAGAATGACCCCCTTGATGCGCGGGTCGACCTTGGCCTTGCGAAGGCTGTTGGTGACCGACTGCAGGGAGAGCCCCTCCCCGACCAGCGAGGTCAGGAAAGGATTGACCTGACGCTCGGCCATCCCGCCCGGCACACGGAGCACCAGGACGGAGTTTGAAGCCACCGTCGGCGCCCGCGACACAAAGAAATACAGGACGCCCATGCCAACCATCGATGTCACGATCGCCATCAACAGAAAGACGACGATGAATCTCACACCGCGTTGAACTCCCACGACTGCCTCCTTGGAATCCGGTCAGGAACAATTTGGCCAGTGTTGGTGTCGAGGCGCCCGTCCAGTAAGGCGTGCGGAGTGTGCAAGCAATCTGCACGCGACGAACAACGCGGCTGGACGGGATACGTCGGTGGCCAGAATCGTCAAATCATCCCTCAGCGAGTCCGTAACGCCCCGGACCGACCCCTGACAACCCGGTGGCGGCTCGTGTCACACAATCCCTAGTCGATCATCGCAGGTGAAGACCGTTGCGTCCATGCGCGCAGTAGGCTGGCACGGTTGTCGCCATCTAGGTATACTGAACATTCGGCTGCGGCCGCCCGCCTTCACTGCGGAAGTGGCGGAATTGGCAGACGCGCAGGCCTCAGGAGCCTGTGGGACTTAGTCCCATGGGGGTTCAAGTCCCCCCTTCCGCACCATCTCGAAAGGCGAGATTAGTTTGGACCTCTGGGAAAGAGGGTACCCGGACTCCGCGACGTCCTCGGGAACGTCCGTGCTCCTGGCTCTGGCCTTCAACTTGCCGGCGGTCCGGCGCTCGACGTAAGGACTTTGTTAGCAACGGTGCGGGTCTCAAGAGGGCTTCACTCTGGAGCCGCTCCCGGCTCGACGACGACCGAATCGTTCAGCACATCTCCCCCATCCGCCCCACGCTGCAGACCACGAGCGCGGGCAGGGGACCCACCGCGGTCCGTGACGCTGTGCCAGACACCATGACTGAACCACCTCGACTGGTGTTGAATTTGTTCGATGACGCAACGGTTACCGCCCTCATCGACGAGATCACTCCCACGGCGACCGGCTACGCCCCAAGCCGTGCAGGCGAACCGAACTTCAGGCCACCGATACACCGTTGTATGCTTTGCTTGCAGCTCCCGTCTATCAGCTACCGTTACACCTGCCTGATGGGCGATACCGACAACCATATGTCGACCAGCCGAACGGTCAATTCGAGCGTTAATTTCGCGCTGGCGATACCTGACCTCGTGTGATCGCGTCCACCCCTGCACCACTCGACCAGCACCTCAGCGCGTCGAGTCGTGCAGCGGAACCACCGGCCATTTCTTGCCAGAGAATGCCGGCAGCCTACCTCCTATGGATGACTCGGAACGCTCACGAGACGCGCAAGGCCTGAGCGTCGTAGAGGTCCAACCCGATCAACTCAGCAAAGCCGCCTTACAAGGGCTCGCCGAGGAATTCGTCAGCCGCGCCGGAACCGATTACGGCCGAGAAGAGAAGTCCTTCGAGTCCAAACTCGACGACGTCCTACACCAGATCGCCAGCGGCGACGTGCGCATCGTCTACGACCCCTACACCGAATCCGCAAATTTGATCACCAAGCGCGAGCTGGCCAAACATCGCCGGGCATAGCGGCGTCCCATCTGGCCCCGAGGGGTGGCTCGATTCGCGCGGTCAGCCACAGACGCAGTCCTTACCTCGTTGCTCGATGGGTTCACGAGCGGGCCTTCACTCATTCGAAGTTCACCGTGTCCAGACCGTCGACCCCAACCACAGACGCGAACGCGTCCGCCAGATCTCAGGACTCGCTGAAAGCAGCGGACACCAGTATTCCGTGCTATCGTCCACCGGCAATCATTGACTGTTTCCGAAGCCCAATCGCCAGCGGCGGGTTGCTGGCCACGAACGGGTCGAGAACACCCTGCAATAAGCACATCGCCAAGACTCGCGTCGTCGGACGACGAACAAGGAGTTTGGCGACCGTAGCTCTACCTCGTTAGC
>JAYZGM010000311.1:0-7783 GCA_036336225.1 Acidobacteriota bacterium
GCGCCGCAGACACCCGCTCACTGTCCGTCTGGACGTTCAAGACGCCGACGCTGAACCCGCCGACCCTCCCGGTCAGTCGGCCACCCGCTACGATCGGCACCTCCTGCGCGTCCTGCAGGCCGATCCGGCGACTGTAGAAGATAGTCATCGCCCGTGAGGGTGGAATTGAATCCAAACGCGCCCGCTCTTGTACCGCCAAACGCAAAGAGCCCCTGGTTCTCCAGAAAGAACTCACGCTTCTCGGGAAAGAAGAGACTGAACCGAGTCAGGTTGACCTGCGCCTCGTCCTCTTCGACCTGGGCAAAGTCAGTGTTCACCGTCATGTCGGCCACGAGGTTTTGGGTAATGCCGTACTTCACGTCGATGCCTACGTCACCTCCCAGCTCGTTGAAGAGCTCCCGTGTGACACCGCGGTTGGTGGTCAGATCCGTGATCGCAAACGGTTTGATGTCGAGGACCGGCCCCGCCTCGGGAACCTCGAGCCCGACAAGGGTGGCGGCCAGCGAGGTCTGCAGAATGCTCAGCCCGGCTGGAATGGGGACAAGGTGTGAGATCTCATTCTTCTCCGCGTTCTTGACGTGTCTGGCCAGGTTGATGCCCCATACTTGCGTCCGGCCCGGTTTGTATCGCAGTGACTTGAACGGGACCGCGGCCTCGAAGGTCCACCCACCAACGAAGCGTCCGGTTCTCACGTCCCAGATCGGGTTCCAGTCGCCGAAGTAGTCACGCTCGTCGGTGATCTGCCCATCCATACGGCCCCCGATCGGGTTGACCGTGAGGTTGACCGAGTTGCGGCGGTCGTAGAACGTGTCGAGGACCAAGTCGACGAACTCACCCGAGGCCACGCCAGAACTGTCGCGACGCATGTCGTTGGCGACCAGCTCGGCCTCGGGATTTTCCGCCCAGCAGCGAAAACTGATGTAGAGCTGCTCATCGTCAAACAACACCCACACCTCGGACTTCTCAGTGGCCAGCGCACCTTCCACCGGCTCCTTCTGGATGAAGTCCGACACCGCCGGGACATCGCGATACACGCGTTCGTCGAGGGTGCCGTCTACACGCAGCGGCTCAACGAGCCGTATGGCTCGCATCGTGGCCCGGCCGTTCGCGTCCCGAGAGATCACGTCAGGCGGCTGTGGGGGAGGTGGCCCGTTGATGACCAGCGGTGGCACCGGATCGGTGGCCTCCTGCGCTGCGCCGGCGGATCCAGCTAGCAGCGCAAGAGAGACCAGGCCGCACCACGTCGCCGGGACGCCGCACGGCAGCGGCATGGCGACCGGATGGGCACGAGGCGCCGGAGTGCCACGAACCAGTGCTCGACGAGCACCACGTCGGTCAGCCTGTAAGTCGTGAACCTCCAATTCTCTCGCTCAATCCAAGACTGTACTCATACTGCGTCGGGTTGATCGCTGTACTCCGGTCCGCGTGGGGTCGAACATTCCGTACGGTGCGTCTCCTCAGCCCTTCAGACGCCCTGCGCGTCACTCGCCTCGAGTGTGTTGACCCGCGGCACGGATTGTAGTTCGAACAAAAACATGCATCGACCTCTCTCGTCTCTGGCCGCAGTCCCGGCGTCGGCATGGCCTTGCTCTTTCCGACCGGTTCGGCCGCGACAGCCGTGTGAGCCGTGGGGGATCCATGCGCCGGACGTACGGATGACAAGGAAGTCCGGCGGCAGGGTGCCGCCGGACCGGAGGTTCCCGTAGGCAACGAAACGCCGGGATCTACTGCACCGTGATGGCGTTGATAACCACCGGGGTGACCGGCGCGTCCTGATGGTTGCCCTGCTGGCGCGTCTCGACCCCGGCGATCGCGTCGACGATGTCCATACCCTCCGTCACGCGGCCGAACACGGCGTAGCCGAACTCCTCCGGCGACTCGCCGCGGTGGTCGAGGCCGCGTCGTGCGTTGTCGTTGACGTTGATGAAGAACTGCGAGGTGGCGCTGTCGATAGCGTTGGTGCGCGCCATGGCGACGGTCCCGCGGGTGTTGCTGATCCCGTTGTCGGCCTCGTTCGGGATCGGTTCGCGGGCGAACTTGCGGCTTAGGTCAGTCCGGAAGCCGCCGCCCTGAATCATGAAGTCGTCGATCACGCGGTGGAAGACGGTGTCGGTGTAGAAGCCGGCGTAGGCGTACTGCAGGAAGTTCCGGACCGAGATGGGGGCGCGGTCCTGGAACAGCTCCATCGTGACATCGCCTTGATTTGTCTGCATGACCACCGTCGGGTTGCCGGCGATCGTGCCCCCCGTGGTGAGCTGTATACGGTAGATCCCGGTGCTTGCCGTCATGTAGAGGGTCTGCCCGTCGTCGCCCCAGGCGACGTTGGCCACGACCTCTCCCGGCATGATCGTCCCCAGGTGCACGCCGTCCCACCCCAGTACCCAGACGCCGCCGGGGCCGGTGGCGAAGAGGTTGCCGGACAGATCGACCTTCATGCCGTCGGCGGCCCCGGGCTCCGTCTGATTGTTGACATCGTAGAAGACGCGTCCGTTCGAGGCGCCGTTCTCGTCGAGGTCGTAGGCCATCCAGACCTTCTCGTTCTCGTCGGAGTTGGCGACGTAGAGGATCGATTCATCGGGTGAGAGCGCGATGCCGTTCGGACGCGTCTGGTCACGGACGAGCACCTCGAGCTCCCCGTCCGGACGCAGGCGGTAGACGCCGTTGAAGTCCAACTCGCGGAGCGGCGACTCCTCCAATCCCTCGAGGCCGTATGGCGGGTCCGTGAAGTAGAGCGACCCGTCGGAGCCAAAAGTGGCGTCGTTCGGGCTGTTGAGGCGGCTGCCCTCGTAGCTGTCGACGAGCACCGTCCGGCTGCCGTCCTCCTCGACCCGCGAGATGCGGCGGTTGCCGTGCTCGCAGATGACGAGTCGGCCCTCGCCGTCTCTCGTCAGCCCGTTCGAGGAGATCGATCGGAGCCCCTCGCGGTCGCCCTCGAACACCGGGTCGATGAACGGGCTGGCCCCGTCGGCCTCCGTCCACTGGTGAATGGCGTTGGCCCGCACGTCCGAGAAGAGCAGCCGTGACTCGCCGCGGATCCAGACCGGCCCCTCCGTGAACACGTAGCCCTCGGCCAGCTTCTCGATCGTTGCGCCCGCCGGCACCAGGGAGTCGAACCGCGGATCGAGCCGGAGGATCCGGCCTTCCCCCGCCGCCTCGCCAATCTCCACCTCCTCGGGCGTCTCCGGTGCCCCGCCGCAGGCCATCGTCCAGGCCGCGAGCGCGGCCACCGTCGTCAGGCTGGTCGGTTTCATCATGTCGTCCTCGATTCGGGTTGGGGGGCTGCGCCGCAGAACGGTGCAGCCCCCAGGTCGGGTTGGTTGGGCGGAACGCGGAGGCGCAAGGCGACGGTTTCCGGGCCTAGGCGCCCTTGGTACGTCAGAATACCGCTATTGGGTTGACCGGCGTGCCGGTGCCGTGCGGAATCGGCAGCGGCGCGATGGTCAGCATGAACTCCCACCGGTTACGTTCGGCCGCCGCCGCGGCCAGGTCGTCGAAGTCGGCGCGGTCCATCAGGTGCACGCCGAGCATCGTCAGGGCGAAGTCGTGCAGCGCGAGGCGCGGTAGATCGCCCGCGGGCTGGGGCATGTACCCGGGTGTCTCCCAGCCGATGATCGCCACGTCCCGCTCTCGGAGCCACCGAATGACGTGGTTGTCGAGCCCTGCCGCCTCCGCTCCGGTGTCGAACGGTCCGATTGCGTCCTGGCGAGCCCATCGCCCCCACCGAATCAGGAAGGCGTCACCGGGGCCGACTGCGACCCCCGCCTGCGCCTCCCACGCCTCGAGGTCGGCGACAGTGATGCGTTCGCCCGGTTCGAGATACGGCACCCCCTTCAGCCGCGGGATGTCGTAGAGGACGCCGCGCGTCAGTACGCCGTGCCGCATTGTGAGGATGGCGTTCTTGGCCGCGCCCCCCTCCATCGTGACCGTCTCGGCAACTGGGTATCCGTTCCACATCTTGCCGTCGAAGAAGCGGTGGGCGAAGCCGTCGAGGTGGGTCGTGCCGGCACCGTGGATACACGCATAGTTGATGGTGTCGGTGGCGCCCGCCGGCGACGCGCTGACCATCCGCCACTCCAACGGACAGGGGTTGTCGATGGTCCGCTCGGTATTCGCAATCGATGCGAGGGACACCGTGAATCCTTCCGTTACCAGACCCGCGGCCTCCCGCCGCTTCTCCGGGGTGATCAGGTTGAGTGCGCCCATTTCGTCATCCGGACCCCACCGGCCCCAGTTGGACAGCTCGTCGAGCCACGCGTCGTACTGCGTCCGCAGCACTAGCGGGGGGGCGCCTTCCTGCCCCGTCAACCCCGACGTGCCAAGAGCCATGGCGAGCGCCATGACCGCGCCGCATACCATCATCCGGTGCCGGTTCCCCATCGTCATGCGATACCTCCTCCCGTGCCGGATCCGACGATAGGAAATCTTAGAGCACTCCCGATCGCCGAGCCAAGCCCCGGCCCCGCTTGACAGGCAGATTGGCTCTCCGTCACAGACGAATAATGGCCCCGGCGGAGCCTTTCGTGTCAAGCATGCGCGCACGCTTGACACGAAAGGCCAGATGTGAATGTGAAGCCCCCTCGGCGAGAAGATCGTCGCGAGAGCTCCTTCAAGGAGCTCCCTAGGAGCCCCGAACGCACCGTCGGCAGGCCTGAACCCAATCGTGGTCGTCGACCTGGCCTGACCTCATCTCGCCGGTCATCGTGCGAGATAGCTGGAGCTGCATTCTGGTGCATCGTAGAATTGGTCAGTAAACCAACCAGAGTATGGGCCTCCAGATCGGCGACAGACTCGACCAGTACGACCTCACCGCCCTCTTGGGGGGGGGCGGATGGGCCAGTTCTACCGGGTCACTGATACGCCCTCCGATCAACAGGTGGCCCTGAAGTATGTGACTCGGATATGGAGGTGCCCGATGAAACGGTTCACCCTGATGATCGGCTTTGTGTTCATTTCCGGGGCGCTTACACCGTTCGTCAGCGGCGCACAGGAACGCGTGGCGCCGTTCGACCGCCTCATTAGTCCGAGAATTGTCCTCACCGACGGCCACCAGGGAGCGGTCTCCCATAGACAGATGTGTCCCGAGAGCAACGACACGTGCCGGACGTATTTGGCGTATACGGGGTACTTCGTTCGGAACGCGACGATCCTGCCTCGCGAGCGGGAGTTGCTGATTCTCCGCACTGCTTGGTTGTCCCGGGGCGACTACATCTGGGGCCGCCACAACGTTATGGGCCAAGACGCCGGGCTCAGCAAAGAGGAAGTCAGCCGGGTTACGTCGGGTCCGGACGCTGCCGGGTGGGGCGAATTCGACACCGCGTTGCTGCGAGCAGCCGACGACCTGCACACCAGCCGCTTCGTCTCCGATGAGACCTGGAACACCTTGGCCCAGCGGTACAGTGAGAGTCAGCTGAGGGAGGTTGTGCTGATTGTTGGGAACTACACACAGCTCTCGATGTTTCACAACACGCTGGGCGCCCAGCTGGAGCCGGACGTCGCAGGACTGCCGGACGAGGCCCGCTGAGGCCGCTACGCAAGATGCCAGTGGAACCCGGTACCACCCGACCACTACGACGTCACGGTGCTCCTCGGTGTGGTTGCGCGGGTCGAACATTGACCCGAAACTCCCCGGATCCAACAACGCGGTCATGACGGGGAGGACCTATCAGCCTCGTCGCGTAACTACAACGCCCTCTTGTTTTTCGTTAGGGACAGAAGGCGTCCCGCTGCGACCAGGTAGGTCGTTCGCCGTCTGGCGTGGGCAACGGACGTCTGTCGTACTTGTGCTGAAAACAGGCGTGTGCTTTGCTAGCTTGGTTGGCCTTGAATAAAGCACAATTCACCAATACCCGGAACCGAAGATATTGAGACACCGCCGTCAGGTCGTGAAAGGGACCTGTGACGCGAACAATGGAACTCAGAGGCCGCGCGACCGTCAGGGTGGGTCGGACCGGGGTCCGCGTCGCCGCGGTCACTCTTTGCGTGGCGCTGGCCCTCTTCTCGCTACCGGCGTCACTTCGTGGCACCCAAAACCCTCCCGAACAAGCACGCGACTCTCGTGCCACGCTGGAGCAGGACGTCGCCGCGCTCCGTGTCGCGGCGGAGCAGGGGGCCGCGACGGCACAAAACAGTCTGGGGAACGCCTACGCCAATGGCACGGGGGTGCTCCGGGACCTGAGTGAGGCCGTGCGCTGGTTTCGCCGCGCGGCGGATCAGGGGTTCGCCATTGCTCAAACAAATCTCGGGCTTGCGTATACACACGGCGTGGGCGTCGTGGCGGACGCCGAGCAAGCCGTTCGCTGGTTTCGGCTGGCCGCGGACCAAGCCGAGGCTACTGCGCAGTATCACGTTGCTATCGCCTATGCCGAAGGTTCGGTCGTACCTCTAGAGGCGACGACCGCCGTCGAGTGGTTTCGCCTGGCGGCCGACCAAGGGCACGCGGGTGCCCAATACAACCTTGGAATCGCGTACGCCAACGGTCTGGGGGTGTCCGAGGACATTTCGACAGGGGTTGAATGGTTTCGGCGCGCCGCCGAGCAAGGGCACGCCGGGGCTCAGGGCAACCTTGGGATTGCGTATTCCAACGGGATTGGGGTGCCGCGAGATCCGACGGTGGCGGCACAGTGGTACTTGCTGGCGGGGGAGCGCGGATACGCTCCAGCACGGGACTATCTCATGGAACTCGAGACGATCATGAGTCGGGATGACCTGGCCGAAGCGATGCGCCGCGCGGAGGAGTGGACGCCGACACGGAGTCCAGGGACGAGGCCGTAGTCTCGATGGCAAGGGCGCTGGTCACCAACACGGCACCCTCACGTGTGCGCTTACCTCGGAGGCCTGACATGACAGAGCACTGGTGGAGACCGGCGGTCTCGTTGCTCGGCATCTTTCTCACGGGTGTCATCGCCCAGGCCCAGCAACCGCCGCTCGGACCTCTTGATGGCGGGGGCTTGCCACCGACCGATTTGACGCGGATTGCGGTAGGTTCACTCGCACCAGACTTCCGGCTGGTGGATGAAACGGGCGGCGTGCATCAACTTTCTCATCATCGTGGAAAGAACGTGGTCCTGGTTGTGTATCGCGGTCATTGGTGAGGCAGCTGCGCCACTCAACTTGGCAAGTTGAGACATCTCTTGAATGACGAAACTAGTTGGACCACCCAGATTCTTGCGTTGAGTCCCGACGACACCGAGGGTGCGGGGAAGATGGTCGACCGCGTAACCGAGGAGGCTGGTGGCCCGCCTGGGTTCCCACTGCTGGCGGATCCGGACCTCAGCGTGATCAATCGCTACGGTGTGTTCAATCCCGAGCCGTTTAACGGCAGGCCGGTGCCTCATCCGGCGGTCTATGTGATCGATCGATCAGGGGCGGTGAGGTGGACGTTCCTCAACACGGACGCGCGCATTCGGGCGGAGAACGAAGACATACTGGCCGCGCTCGCAGAGATCGCGAACGAATGACGGACTCCCTGTTGAACGTCTGCGGTTACTCGTAGTCATTCGCATCGAGCGAGACACGGATGATCTCGCTGTTGTTCCGGTGCACGATGTGCTTGTTGGCGTAGGCCGGATGCGTCCAATTGATCGGGCGTTCGAATCGTGCCGGGCGGCCCCGTACGGCGGCTCCGGAACTGCCATTGGCCGTTATCAGCCGCGTACGGTCGAGCTCCACATAGCCCTCTGGCGTGAACTGGGCGATGATGAGCTCGCCGTCGTCGTTGTTGACGAAGTAGCGGTCGCGGTGACGCACGAAAAAGGCGGCGCCCCAGCGAGCCTGTGCTGTCATC
>JAYZGM010000312.1:0-10462 GCA_036336225.1 Acidobacteriota bacterium
GGATCCGGTCCAACCAACAAAGGGTGGGAAGCGGCGGATGCGGTGCTCAACATGGCCCGTCTCTTTCGGAGGCTGGGACCCGAGGCCTTCTCCCCACCGGTGCCTGTGGAGCCCGGCGGGTGAGCGGGTCCGGCGTGGACCGGGCCGAGCGTCGACGTGCGCGCGCCGCCGCGCTTCAACTCCTTTATCAACACGAGGTCGGTGGGGGCAGCGCGGACGAGTTCGACGAGGCTCTACGGCGCTTCTGGGACGAACATCCCGTTGCGACCGCGCACCGTCCGTTTGCGGCCACCCTGCTTCGGGGGGCCGTTGACGCCAGGGAAACGGTTGATCCATTGATCTCAGACGCGTCTCAGCACTGGAGGCTGTCGCGGATGGCGGTCGTCGATCGGAACGTGTTGCGTCTGGCCGTCTATGAGCTCTTGTTGGCTGAGACCCCAGCCGCGGTCGTGATCGACGAGGCGATCGAGCTCGCGCGGACGTTTGGCGACGAGGCGTCTCCGCGGTTTGTCAACGGGGTGCTTGATGCCGTCAAACGGACGCTGGACGCGTCTCCTCGTTCAGTGCCCGAGTAGGTGAAGGATCCAGTGTCCGTATGAATGATTCGAGAGAAAACGACCAGCTTGTTCAACGTCGCGCCAACCTCGATGCGCTCAAGGCGTTGGGAGTTGCGACCTATCCGCACAAGTTTGTCTATACCGATACGGTGTCGGCCATCGTTGCCGCGCACGGGCAGGCGTCCGGCGAGGAGCTCGATGCGGCGCAGATTCAGACCCTGACCGCTGGTCGGATTCTGGTTGTCCGGAGTTTTGGGAAGGCCCAGTTTCTCGTGATTTCTGATGGGGTGTCTCGGCTCCAGGTGTATGTTCGTCAGGATGCCCTGTCGGAACGAGACGTTCAAATGGTCGCCTTGCTCGACATCGGTGATCACGTCGGGGTCGATGGGCGTCTGTTCCGCACCCGGACCAACGAGCTGACGGTGTGGGCGAGTCGGCTTGAATTTCTCGCGAAGTGTCACGTGCCGCTACCCGAAAAATGGCATGGGCTCACCGATGTCGAGACACGATACCGGCAACGGTATCTCGACCTCATCGTTAACCCCACCTCTCGCCAAGTCTTCGAGATCCGGGCTCGTATTCTGACCGCCATCAGGAAATTCCTGCTTGGCCGCGGGTATCTTGAGGTGGAGACTCCCATGATGCAGGCGATTGCAGGGGGAGCGATTGCCCGACCGTTTGTTACACACCACAACGCACAGGACATGCAGTTGTATCTCCGTATTGCTCCAGAGCTCTATCTGAAGCGTTTGGTCGTGGGGGGGATGAACCGTGTGTTTGAGATCAATCGAAATTTTCGGAATGAAGGGATCTCCACCCAGCACAACCCTGAATTCACGATGCTGGAGTTTTATCAGGCCTACAGTGACTATCACGATCTAATGACGATGACCGAGGAACTGCTTGGCGCCGTGGCCGTGGAGGCGACCGGGAGCCACGAGGTCACGTTTGGTGACGACGCCATCTCTTTTCGACCGCCCTACCGACGTGTGCGGCTACGTCAAGCGGTGTGCGAAGCCTTGTCGACCCGTCTTGCGGAGCAAATTGACGAGAGCGCGGTACGGCGTCGCGAGACCGCGGTGTCGTTGGCGGCTCGGGTGGGGGTGGAACCGGAGACGACACACGGACCCGGCAAGATCGCCGTCGAGCTCTTCGAGCGTTTGTGTGAGCCGACACTGGTCCAACCGACGTTTGTCCACGACTTTCCCACCGAGGTGTCGCCGCTCTCAAAACAGCGTGCCGACGACCCGGAGACCGTGGAACGGTTCGAGCTGTTTGTCGCGGGCATGGAGCTCGCCAACGCATTTAGCGAGCTCAACGATCCCCATGAGCAACGACGGCGGTTCGAGGCGCAGCTGCAAGCGCGTCGTCAGGGCGACGTGGAGGCCCATGAGATGGACGAGGACTATGTCCGAGCGCTGACCTATGGGCTCCCGCCCACCGCCGGCGAGGGGGTGGGTATTGACCGGCTCGTCATGGTACTGACAAATAGTCCATCCATTCGAGACGTCATTCTGTTTCCTCTCATGCGTGTCAGCGCCCGTGATGAGGGAGACGTCAACGATGATGCGAGCGCGTCGGGCTCGCCTACCGATTGAAGGGGATATGTCACTGCCCTTCGAGCTGTACATTGCCACACGCTATCTCGTGGCGCGTCGCCGACAAGCGTTTGTCTCCGTGATCTCCGCCGTGTCGACCGCCGGAGTGGCGGTGGGGGTGATGGCGCTGGTCATTGCGTTGGCGCTCATGACCGGGATGCAGCAAGAGCTGCGAGACCGACTCATTGGGTCGGCCGCGCACGTGTATGTCCACAAGCTCGTGGGCGGTGGTTTTGAAGATTACGAGGCAGAGGTGGCGCGGCTGACCTCGGTCCCGGGGGTGGTGGGCGCGGCGCCGTCAATTCTCGGGCGAGCCGTTGCGACCGCGGGTGGCGGACAAGCATTCATACAGCTCAAGGGGATCGATCCCGTGCTTGAGTCGGAGGTGACCGAAATTGGGGCATCGATTGTGCGCGGGAGTTTGCATGCCCTCGAGGACACGTACGAGAATGTGGTCGGCGGCGTCGTCATCGGAGAAGACTTGGCCCTATCGTTGGGCGCGTTTGTCGGGGACACCATCTCCGTGCTGACCCCGGAGGGGGCGACACTGTCTCCGATGGGGCTCCTGCCTCGCCCGCGTCGTCTACAGGTGGTCGGGATTTTCGATCTCGGGTTGCGACAATACGATACGTCCTTCGGATTTGTGACCCTCGCGGTGGCCGAACGGCTCTTCATGCGTGACCGCGCCGACATCATGGAGCTGCGGGTCGACGACCTGGAGGACGCGCCCGCCGTGGCCCGCGCGGTCACCGACACGCTCGGCGCCGGGTATTTCGCGGAAGACTGGGGGCAGCTCAACCAGGCGTTGTTCTCGGCTCTGTGGCTTGAGAAGATGGCAATCGGGGTGACGATCGGGCTAATCATGATGGTGGCGGCACTCAACATCGTGGCGTCGCTCGTCCTACTGGTGATGGAGAAGAGCCGAGACATTGCCATCCTCAAAACGATGGGGGCGTCGTCTCGCAGTATTCGGGGCATCTTTGTGTTGCAGGGTGGCATCATCGGTACGGTGGGGACCGCGATCGGCGCGACCGGCGGCGTCGTCGTGTCCTACGTAGCGGACCGCTACAAGCTGATCCAGCTCCCCGAGGTCTATGACGTGGCCTGGGTACCGTTCACCATCGTGCCCACCAATTTTCTCTTTGTGGTGGTGGGGTCATTGGTCGTCTGTCTGCTCGCCACGGTGTATCCATCCCGTCAAGCGTCGCGGCTCGATCCGGCCGAAGCACTACGATATCAATAGGAAAGCGACCCGAGATGTCGTTTCTGAGTGTCAGCGGTCTGTCCAAGAGCTATGTGGTCGGCGACCGTCAGCTCTCGGTGTTGCGGGAGCTCGACCTGGGGGTATCACAGGGGGAAATGGTCGCGATTGTCGGTGCGTCCGGGGTGGGCAAGAGCACGCTGTTACAGCTTCTGGGGGGGCTTGATAGCGCCGACACCGGGACGATCACGATTGGCGACATCGAGATCAGTGAAGCCGATGATGACACGCGCGTGAGCTTTCGCAACCAGCAGGTCGGCTTTGTATTTCAGTTTCATCACCTGCTTCCAGAGTTCTCCGCCGTCGAGAACGTGGCGATGCCGCTGCGGATCGCGCGGGCGACGGCCGATGACGCGAACCCCACCGCAGAGGCCTTGTTGCGAGAAGTCGGGCTCGGCGATCGATTGGGGCATCGGCCGGGGATGCTGTCAGGCGGGGAGCAACAGCGTGTCGCCGTCGCCCGCGCGCTTGTCATGCAGCCCGCCTTGCTCCTGGCTGACGAGCCAACCGGGGATCTCGACGAGCACACGGGACGAGAGCTGCACGAGCTCTTGCAGCGGATGCACACGTCCCATCGGCTTACCTCCGTGATCGCGACCCACAACATGCAACTTGCTGAGGCGTGTGACCGGGTCCTCCGTCTCGAAGACGGGCAGCTGCGCGTGGCGGGCTGACCGCCGTCAACATTCCACGGTTTCCGTAACTTATTGTAGTTGTAGGCACTGTCGGGGAATCTACGGAGAGTTTTGTCCGTGCTTTGCCGTATAATGCGTTCAAGGCTGTGGAGCGTCTGCGTGCGCCTTTCTCGGCTAGGTCCCTGTTTCTCCGTGTCGGTTAATTGCCGCGGAGTGCTCCGTGAGAAGCTTCCGTGGACTGTTGTAGCGGAAACGGCTGTACTGAGGCAGAGGTCTACGCATGTTCGAGCGTTACACGGAGCGGGCGCGTCGCGTGCTGTTCTTTGCACGATACGAGGCGAGTCAGCTCGGGAGCATCTCGATCGAGACCGAGCACCTGTTACTCGGCTTGATCCGTGAAGGCAAAGGGCTCACGAGTCGTATTTTCGCGCGCTCGCATCTGTCACTCGAGGGCATTCGGAAGGAGATCGAGGGCCGTACTGTCTTTCGCGAGAAGGTCTCGACTTCGGTCGAAATCCCGTTTAGCACTGAAACCAAACGGGTTTTGCAGTTTTCGGCAGAAGAGGCCGACCGTTTGTTACACAACTATGTGGGCACGGAACATCTCCTGCTTGGGATTCTCCGGGAAGAGCGGTGCGTGGCGGCCTCGATCCTGGTCGAAAAGGGGATGCGGCTGAACACGGTGCGTGAAGATATCGTACAACTGCTGAACGAGAAGACCACGCTGACGAGGGTCAAGGAGACCCCGCTGCTCGCCGAGTTTAGTCGCGATCTGACCGAGAGCGCGATGAAGAATCTTCTCGACCCGTTGGTCGGGCGGACAATCGAGCTGGAGCGCGTACAGCAGGTGCTGTGTCGTCGAACCAAGAACAATGCAGTGCTCCTCGGTGAGCCCGGTGTCGGAAAGACGGCGATCGTTGAGGGGTTAGCCCAACGGATCGTTCGTGGCGATGTGCCACATTTCTTGGCTGACAAGCGGATCCTCGCTCTCGACATCTCGCTCATCGTGGCCGGCACCAAGTATCGCGGACAGTTTGAAGAGCGCCTCAAGGCGATCATAAAAGAGTTGACGGAGAACCTGAGCATCATCGTCTTCATTGATGAGCTTCACACGTTGGTCGGGGCCGGATCCGCGGAGGGGTCGCTCGACGCGGCCAATATTCTCAAACCGGCGTTATCGCGGGGTGAGATTCGGTGTATCGGTGCCACCACCCCCGCCGAATACCGGAAACACATCGAGAAGGACCGCTCACTTGAGCGACGCTTCCAAGCCGTCAAGGTGGAGCCGACCTCCGAGGCCGAGGCGCTTCAAGTGCTTCTCGGTGTGAAGGACCGGTATCAAGCGTTCCATTCCGTGACCTATACGCCGGAGGCGCTTGAGGCCGCCGTCTACCAGTCGAGCCGGTATATCACCGAGCGTTTTCTGCCTGACAAAGCGATCGACTTGTTGGACGAAGCGGGGTCACGGGCGAAGTTGCGTGAGGCGGGGTTTAGCGAGGAGCTGGGCGACATTAATCGGAATATTCGGGTCGCGGTCGAGCAGATGGAAAGTGCTGCAGCCCAGAAGGATTTTGAGAAGGCGCAGTTCTTTAAAGAACAAGAGGTCGTGGCGCGCGAGAACCTGCAATACGTACGCGAGAAGTTTGATGTGCGGGCCGGGTCGAGTCCGATTGAGGTCGGTAGGCAGGAGATCGACGAGGTCGTGTCCACGTGGACCGGGGTGCCACTAACGACCATCAACAAAGACGAGGGTGACAAGCTGCTTCAGATGGAGACCGAACTCCACCGGAGGGTGATCAGTCAGGAGGACGCGGTCTCTGCGTTGTCACGGGCGATCCGCCGGTCGCGGGCTGGGCTCAAGTCGCCAAACCGTCCGGTTGGCAGTTTTGTCTTTCTCGGACCCACTGGAGTCGGAAAGACCGAGCTCGCGCGAGCATTGGCCAACTTCTTGTTCGGGAGTGACGCGGCCCTAATTCGCTTCGATATGTCGGAGTATATGGAGAAACACTCTGTGTCGAAGCTGATCGGTTCTCCACCGGGATATATCGGACATGAGGAGGGCGGACAACTCACCGAGAAGGTCAAGCGAAACCCATATTCGGTGGTGTTACTGGATGAGATCGAGAAGGCCCACCCGGATCTGTTCAATATCCTGCTTCAGGTATTTGAGGACGGTCATCTCACCGATGGGCTTGGGAATCGTGTCAACTTCAAGAACACGATCATCATCATGACCTCGAACATCGGGGCACGCTTTATCCAGAAGAAGGCGTCACTGGGGTTCCAACCGTCAGATGCGCAGGAGATTCAACGCAGCGTGAGTGACATGGTGCTCGGTGAGGTCCGCCGTACGTTCAATCCCGAGTTTGTGAATCGTATCGACGAAATCATCGTGTTCGATGCACTCGTCGACGAGGACCTCCGTCGGATTACCGTGATGCTCGTCGACCAGCTCAATGAGCACCTGGTGAATCGCAGCCTCCAGATCACGTTGACTCCAGATGTGGTGGATTGGGTGATCGATATGACCTGTAAGGACCGGGCGTATGGGGCCCGACCTCTTCGCCGCGCGATCCAGCGTTATGTCGAGGATCCTCTTTCGGAGGAGTTGATTCGAGGACGACTCGATGGTGGTGAGATCGAGGTGTATCTCGAGGGCGGCGAGCTGACCTATCGAGACGTCGAGCGGACCTACGTCGGCCGTCGTCTGACCGTGAGCGTCTAACAGGGACGAATGTCCGATCCGTGACCCGGCGGTGATGCGAACGCCGTCTGTGTGGTCGGAAGAACCAACGGGAACATCATGCGAAGTTTTGTGTTCAGTCGACACGCGCCACCGCACTCTGGGGCGGTGGCGACATGCGCGGGTTGGGTCGTGACCGTCTTGGCAGCGGGCCTGGTGGGGCTTGTGCCGACTGCGGTGGCGGCCGGGCCCGAGGCGATGTCGGTGGGTGAACAGGCGCAGTCGCAGACGCCGTTACCTCCCATCGATTCACCCATGGTGTTTGAAGGCATCCAGCTCGCCTTTCCGACCCAGGGCAACGTCGCCACCGTTGATGGGCAGACCTATCTCTACTACATGGAGATCGACGACTACGTCAGTCTGCCGTCACAGGGGCGCTGGACTCCGTTCGACGAGACGATCGAACAAGTGCTCTTGGGGGATTTTGAGCGGTTGTGGAACACGGGCTTCCTTGCTGATCTGTCCATCGAGCTCATCGATGTGCCCTACTCGAACGGCGTTCAGGCAAAACGTGCCGTGTTCCTGATGGAAGAACGGGAACGAGTGCGGATTGTGACCTTCGACGGCTCTGAGGTCTACGATCGCGCGGAGATCGACACTGCCATGGAGTCGATCGGACTGGAGTTGCGGCTGGATAGCCGGATTAGCCCCAGGGTCATCCGGCGCACGGAAGGGCTGCTCCGGGAGATGTGGGCCGAGAAAGGGTATCAGTTTGCCGAGGTCTCACACGAGATTACCTTGCTTCCAGGCGGGCCGAAGATTGTCGAGCTGACGTTCCACATCGACGAAGGCCCGAAGGTCCAGGTGGCGGATATATCGTTTGTCGGGAACGACAACATTAGCGACGGATCGCTAAAGAGTCAGATGAGGAATACGCGAGAACGCTGGTTGTTCTCGTTTGTCGGTGGGCGGGGAACCTATCGCCCGTTGGGTTTTGATCAGGATGCGGACACGCTGGTCGCGCATTATCGGAACAACGGCTATATCGACGCTCAGGTCGGGCAACCAGAGCTCGAGTATCTGGATGTGTCGGAAGACGGTGACACAAGACCGGTGCGTCTTCGGATCCCGATCAGCGAGGGTGAGCGCTATCGACTCGGTGAACTGTCTTTTGAGGGACAGGACGTGATTCGTACCGAGTCGCTCGGGGACATCTTCGCCGGTCTGGAGCCGGGTGAGTACTACTCCCACGAGGTGGTTACGAGTGGGTTCGAGGTGGCACGGGAGGCGTACGGCGGGATCGGGTATTACGAGATGACTGCCTTCCCGGACCTGCGGTCCCGTCTAGAGACCCAACCTGAGGGGCTTCCCACCCGGATCGATGGCGACCCGGTCGTGGACGTGACCATTCGGTTGCAGGAGGGCGAACAGTATTTCGTGAACCGGATCACCTTTGTTGGAAATAACACGACCCACGACGAGGTGATTCGGCGAGAGATTAGTTTGATTGAGCGCGGGATTTTCAATACGGAAGCGCTCCGGTTTAGTGTGCGTCGTCTGAATCAATTGGGATACTTCGAGCCGCTGGACGAGGACACCGCGATTCAAATCGAAAAGCGACCCGGCTTTGAGAACGAAGTCGACCTGGTACTCAATGTCGAAGAGGCGAATCTCAACCAACTGACGTTCGGGGCCGGGGCGTCACAGTTCGACGGGTTTTTCCTCCAACTCGCCTTCCAGACCACCAACTTCTTGGGTCGTGGCGAGTCACTCACACTCTCACTTCAGAATGGCGAGCGGATCAAGAACTATAACCTCGGGTTTACCGAACCCTACCTGTTCGGAAGGCCGATCACCGGTGGATTCAACCTGTTTCGGAGGGACATCCGTTTCATCAACCAGTTTACGCAGGCCTCGGTCGGTGCCACAACGACGATGGGATTTAGGGTCGGGCAATGGTCTCAGCTCTTCATGGGGTACTCCTTTGAACAGACCGACGTCAGAGAGCTCAACCCGGTGTTCTTGAACCCCCAACTCCTCAGATTCAATCCGTTCTTGCAGGATACGCTGTTACTGGGGCAAGGGGGAGCGCGCACGATCAGTAAAGTGACCCCTGCCTTCGTGCTCAACACGGTAGATCATCCGATTTTCCCGATGAGCGGAAAGCGGTACAGCCTTGGATTCGAGGTGGCCGGGCTTGGCGGGAATACGCAGTTCTATAAACCGAGCATTGAAGGGGTGTGGTTTCTGAGACACGGCCAGCGGTTGACTCTCGGGATTCGGGCACGCGGTGAGTACATCGCGCCGCTCGGCGATACGCAGAACTTGCCGATCTTCGAGTTGCTGACCATGGGCGGTGAGTTCAGTCTTCGAGGATTCGACATTCGGAGCATCGGGCCGAACGATCCGCTCGTTCTCAATCCTGATGGCACCATCCAGTCTGGAAGCGGTCTCGTGATTGGCGGGAACAAGAGTCTGTTGTTCAATGCCGAGTACATCTTCGCAATAGCAAATCCCGTGCGGCTCTTGTTTTTCTACGATACCGGGCAGGTCGCTGATTTCAATCAACAATTTTCGCCGGATCTGTTTCGGACGTCCACCGGTGTCGAGTTGCGGTTCTTCATGCCTGTCCTCAATGTGCCATTCCGCTTAATCTACGCTTGGAACCCAAACGTCGAAGGTGTGCTGAACGATCGGTTCCAGCCACAGGAGTCCACCGTCTTTAAATTCGCGGTCGGGACGACATTCTAGTATCCTGGCCTGCTGAGGTCTCGCGCGAGCCGTTCTGAACTGGTAGTCTATGAGGTGCAACACACGAGCATGCGCTGGTGCGGTGACGTGGTTGACGCCGCCGGATGTGAACCATACCGAGGATTGATTCTGATGAGATTGTTGAACGGGGTCGCGGCGACGATCGTCGCGTTGATCATCACGACGCCCATGGCTGCCGCAGCGCAGGATCAGGTGGCACCGGCCCCTCTGCCGTTCCCGCCGGGCGGGAAGTATGCCTACGTGGACCTGGTACGAATTGCGGCGGAGTCATCCGACGGGCGGGCCGCGAACCAGCGTGTGCAGGACGTGAGCGAAGTGAAGATCAAGGAGCTTGAAGGACGGAACCTTGAGCTCCAGGCGAGTCAGCAGCAGCTTCAGCAGAACGCCAGCGTGATGAGTGCTGAGGCGCAACTGCAGTTGCAGCAAGAGATCGAGCGGTTGGGGCTGGAAGTGCAGCGAATGACCCAGGACGCCGAGGCCGAGGTGGCCCAGCTCCAGCAGACGCTTCAGCTTGAGTTCCAGAACAAACTCATCCCGGCCATCAACCAAGTGGCGAGCAGCAAAGGACTCCATTTCATCTTCAACGCCGGTGAGGGCGGTTTGATCTGGGCCGACCCGTCTCTCGATATTTCGCCGGATGTCATCGCGGTGCTCGATGGTCCGTGAAGAATCGACCGGGCGCCCCGACGTCCACAATGGTTCCTGACGCCACCATTGAAGGATACGCCTCGTCGTGAATGGTACCGATGAGACTTGTCGGGGTTGAGGCGAAGCAACGCGGCGTGTTTGGGGTAAAGGCCCTGCCGCATTTGCATGGCGCTCCATGCTCGCTGAGCGGCGTTGCACGTCGGGTGACAGTTGCCGGTTGGCTCCCACGTCGTCAAGTCTTGTCCGCCGGGCGCAGCGCCTTTCTCGGTGTGACGCGAGGTTTCTACCATGAGGCTGCACGGCCCACT
>JAYZGM010000313.1:0-8694 GCA_036336225.1 Acidobacteriota bacterium
CATCGTGTTCGCCCTTGCGGGGATACTCGTCGGCACGGCGTCGGCACAAACCGATACCTTCACGACGCCGCGGACAGCCGACGGCCACCCAGACCTACAAGGGGTCTGGGACTTTCGTACGCTCACCCCACTCCAACGCCCAGAAGACCGTGGCGAACAGACGACCCTGACCACCGAAGAAGCGGCCGAGATCGAAGCCCGATCCGCCCAGAACGCCGTCGACGCGGATCTCCCGAGCGAGATCCGTACCGAACCCTTGCCGGTTGGAGGGAACGTCGGCGGCTACAACAACTTTTGGTTCGATCGCGGCGCCGGTGTCGTTGATGATCGGCGGACCTCGTTGATCGTGGAACCCGCGGATGGGCGTGTCCCGTCGCTGCAACCTGGATTCGACATGGTCCAGCTGTCACTCGGTGAGGACCTCCCAGGCACCCGTCCGGTGCGAGTCCGAGCGGCTGGCATTGGCGCCGACAGCTGGGAAGATCGTGGACTGGCCGAACGGTGTCTGGTGGGTTTCAACTCGGGGCCCCCGATCGTACCGGCCGGCTACAACCAGAACCTCCAAATCTTCCAGACCGCGGACCATGTCGTGATCTTGCACGAGATGGTGCATGACGCACGGATCGTGCCGCTGGACGACCGAGACCATCTGCCGGACGGGATCCGCCAATGGATGGGCGATTCTCGAGGGTATTGGGAGGGCGATACCCTTGTCGTCGAGTCCAGGAATTTCACGGACAAGACGTCAAGCTTCAGTCCGTCAGTCACGATGGCGGCTGGGGACGGCACGACACTCAACCTCACCGAGCGGTTCACGCGGGTTGCCGACGACACCCTTCTCTACGAATTCACGGTCGACGACCTGACGACGTTCACAGCTCCGATCACGGCGCAGATTCCGATGAAGCGAGGCGACGCGATGTTTGAGTATGCCTGTCACGAGGGGAACTACGGACTCTTCAACATTCTCTCGGGTGCTCGTCAAGCGGAAGCCGAGAACAACTAATACACCACCGGCCATCTCACGTTCGGGTGCGGTTCGCTCGTGGGGGAATCCTCTGCTAGAACCGCACACGGATCCCAAAGGTCGGGATCCGGGGAAACCCTCGTGACGGGACCTCTGATAATCGCGGAACGACGGCGTTGGGGTCGTGGTGGAGACGCGGCTCGAGCACGACCGGATTGTCGCGACCGAGCAGGTTGATGACCTCAATATAGCGCGACCATGGACCACTCGGTCCACCCCGCTCGTAGGTCGCACGTAGATCGACCCGCGCGTAGTGGGGCAAACGACCAGCGTTCAGGTTTGCGACGTCACCATAGTCAACGGCGTACACGAGATTCCCGATGGTATCGGTCGCCGGCACAAGACGGTCTCGTTCGTCCCGGGTCGACGCCACACGAAGACCAATCGGGGCTGTGTGAGGGAAACCGCTGGCGACCCGGATGGTGGCCGCCACATCCCAACGGCCGGTCAGTCGATAGCGCCCGACCGCATTAAAGGCGTGCCGGCGGTCATATTCAAACGGGTAGCGTCGACCGTAGGCATCTCTATCCGCGCGACCCCAGGTGTAAGACATCCAGCCGGTGAGCGGTGCAGAAGCATTCGTGTGGGCCAAGAACAGGTCGAGCCCGTAGGCACGTCCCCCAACGGTATTGCTCGGTGTACTCACGATGATAGGGGCCGTGGGCACGCTGTCCTGAAGGGGACTCGGAAAGTCATACCGGGCAACCCTCACCAGCCGTTCCGTCTCGGTCTCAAGCCGTCCCAACAGCAAGTCGTTGAACCGTTTGTAATACCCCTCGAGCCGCACGGTCACATCTGGACCAAGTGTCTGTTCGACCCCCGCCACCACATGCGTCGCCTTCTCGTGGCGTAGCCCGAGGTCCGAGACCCCCGAGAGATCAATGAAATAGTCCGATTGCGTGAGCTTCTCGTAACCGGGGCTCTGCGTATACAACCCTGCCGCCATCCTGAGTTGACGCTGGTCAGACAGACGATACCTGGCCGCCACTCGCGGAGACACGGTAACGCCCCCGTTGACCGTGCTCCAGTCGAGGCGTACCCCAGGTTCGAATGACATGTGAGCCGACGGGGTGAAGGTATCCTGCAACCAAAGTCCCCCTCGAGTCCCGTACAGACGCGAGTCAAGCTGGTCCGGGAGCCCGGCGCCCCCTTGCACGCTCGACCCGTTGGCCTCGGTATCGCTGCGATCACCGGCAATCGACAGCCCCACCCCCGTGTCCAACCGATGCAGCTCGACCCCGACGTTGAGCAGGTGCCGGGGTGAGACCTGTGTGCTCACATCCTGTCGGACCGAGACATCACCGACACGAATCACACGGTCGAACGCGATCGTGTCACGCGCGAACCCGACCTCGTCATCGACCGCGTTCGACCGTCGCGCATCGGCCCGAATCAACCCGTCGAAGGAAAGCGCCTCCCGGTTCCGATACCAAGACACAACCGTACTGGCGGTGGCCTGCGTCCCAAGCACGGCGTCAAAACGCGCCGATGCCAGCCCGTTGGTCACATCCGACCCGAGCGCGGCCCGCTCGTCCGGCCGATCGAAGTCAATGTCCAGATCCGCATCCTCTACACTTCGCAGACCGGTCAGCGTCAGTCGGTGTCCCGGACCGATCTCCCAACGGGTTTGAAGCTGAAGGTCGGCGAACGAAGGAAAGTTTTGATCCTCAAGACGACCGACAACCAGGTCGTAGTACGTACGACGTGCGCTGAGGAGCCACGTTCCCTCGTGACCACCCGGAGTAGTGCCTTCCAGCACCAGGTTGGCATCGGTCACACTCGCCGCGGTCGACCCGTGGAAGCCCGGGCGCCCGGCTCGGTTGTCGACCACAAGAAGAGAGGACAAGCGGTCACCATAGGCCACTCCAAACCCACCGGCGGTGAGCTCGAAACGTTCGACGGTCTCCGGGTTGAACGCGCTCGCGATGCCGAACAATCGATACGGATTGTGAACCTCGACACCGTCCATGATGGTGAGGTTTTGGTCGGGTGTTCCCCCGCGAACAGCGAGCCGACTCCCGAAGTCGTCGGTCGACGCCACACCAGCTAGGGTGTCAAGGGTTCGAAACACATTGTCGATGCTCCCCGGCGCCCGGAACACAGCCTCTGGCGCGACCGGGGTTGCCGATGGGCGCTCCTGCGTCACCCGTTCCGAGACCACCTCTACCCGCTCGGTAAACGTCACGCGGAAGAGTAGGACCTCCATCAACTGGTCGTCGACGTCGATGTCGGTCTCAAGATACCCATCGGCGGTGACTCGCAGTGTCGCACCACCCTCAGCTTCAATCGTAAATCGACCATCGGACCCGGTGTTCACGACCGTCGTCCCGCGCGCAACGTTTGCACCCGCAATCGGCACGCGGGTCACACCATCGACGACCACCCCCTCCACGATGGCCGGAGACGGCTGTGCGCCCCGGACAACACACGACAGCAACGTCCAGACCACACACAGCTGGGTGACAAACGAAAAAGTGCGCACGAAGAGCTCACCGGAGAACACGGCAGGTCTAGCAACCCGTGGTCGAAGCCGTTACATTCGGTGCGAGGCGGGGTCTTACCACGGGCTATTCGTGAAGCTCCGCAACCGCCGAATATCGGGTCTGCTTCACGAGCAGACACCTTGTTGAATGGTCCCACTACGCGGGGACTGACATCTCCAACTGGACGAGCACACGCGATTCAACCGCCTGCATTTGAACCTTCGGAGATGTCTCGGTCGATTGTATCTTCGTCTATCTCGTCAACGGAGGTCTTGATGAGTACCGCTTGCGCCGTCAGCAGGTGTAAACGCCAGAATCCTGTCCGGGCTGACACAAACTCATCGACCGCCTGCTTCGCGCCAGTGCAGGTCAGGAAGCCGTAGTCGTCGACGACCATCACCCCGACGAGCACCAACCGATCGGCAAAATAGTCGAGACAGCATCTTGTGATCGGATAGACGTCAACGTCGATGTGCACCAGCGCGAATCCGTCTTCGCCATCAAGCTCACGACATGTCTCCCGAAAGTCCCCCTCGAGCACCCGCACATTGGGGAATGGACGCAGATAACGAACGACCTTGTCGTAGGACGCTTTCATGAACTGCCGCCCCACCTGATGCGGACCATCGACACGGTCGTCAACGGACACGTGACCACAGAACGTGTCGCACACGTAGAAGCGATTCGCCCGCCCGTGACGATGCAGAGCTTCAGCGACAAACCGAGCCGACCCTCCTCGATACGCCCCGATTTCGGCAATGGCCAGCTCGTCGCTGTCCAGCTGACCGACCGCTTGCCACAACGAGTACAGACGGTCGTGCTTGAGATAGGTCCGTCCTCTCTCGATCACCGTTTGCGCCAGGGCGCCGAATCCTTTCACCCGTCTCAGATCGATCTTCTTGTTCGCGTTGTACCAGTAGTAGTCATAACGCAACGCCTTGTCCTGCGCTTTGAGGGTCGCCCTGCGACGTGCCTCGAGACCGGCAATCGCCAACAAGCGATTCAAGACCGTGAGGGCTCGTCGGCCCACCGCGGCGCGGAACGTACCGTCTTGGCCTCCAGGACGAGTCTCCAGCCCCACCCGTTTGGTCACGGGGTCCCTTGGACGCGGGGTCGCCGCGCGATCGGCGGCGCTCCGCTTCGAGTTCAGCTGACAACTGGCGAGCCTGTTCTTTCCAGACTTTCGCCCGTTTTCGTTCCCGACGTACTCGCTCCTCCCTCGCGCGACGCTCCCCCCGCACCCGAAACTTCACGACGGCCGCCACCGCCGCGTCGTCCGCCGGGTCAGCACCAGCCACGACACGAGACACACGCCGACGACACGAGATCCACCGACCGGTCTGCGGTCGTGGCCGCGTGGTCATCCATTGCTCGATCGCGTCTGAGAGTAGGGGCGACACCGGTTCGTCCCACCCCGCCGGTCGTATGAACGCCTCCATTACCCGCCGACGCGATGTCGCGTCCACCTCGCCGACGAGTGCTTCCGCCAGCTGGTCGAGATGCTCGGCGAGCGTCGTGCCAACCTGCACATGTCCACCGTTTCGATCCAGAAGGTACTCGAAGTGAAGAGACCCTTGCTGACCGGGGGCGTGGTCCGGCGGCAGCACCGTGAGCACCAGCTTACCCAAGATCCCAGCCTCGAGCTGTGCACTCGTATTGAGAGCCACGACAACGTCGGCATGACATAGACAGTCGAAGAGCGCTTGGTCACCCAAGAACGCCGTGCCATACACACCGACCCTGTCCCAACGATTGCCGTCCCAATAGGTCCATACCGCGGATGATCGCGGATGTGGTCTCACCAAGATATTCGTGGTGCGAACCACGTCATCGGTCGCGCCCCGAAGGTGGTCGATCCAGAGGTTCACAAAATCCGGCTCATGCGGCGAGACAAAGGGCGACGACCCAAGATACGCCACAATTGGCCGGTGAGGGTCGAACCCAAAACGTGCACACAGAGCGTCGCGGGACTCGCTGGGCTCCCGCTCGAAAAATTCATCGAACCGCGACGCCCCGGTAACCGCAACCCGGCCGGCGTCGCCCCCCTGGGAGCTCAATCGCTTCCTGTCGTTGTCGTTCGTTCCACACGAAGATCCGGTCCGGGGCAATCTGCACGAGCCCCTTTGTAGACAGGTTGTCCCAGCTCAACAGCGGAAACCCAACCGGAATTCCGAGCTATTGCGCGGATTTCACGATATCCACGAGCGGCGAGCCAAACCACACCAACGGGGTCACCAGGACAACGTCAGGTCGTTCGGAGTGGAGAAAACGGTCATAGACCGCGTCGGTCGGCACGACCCCTTCCAATATCTCCAACAGCCGCTGGACTCGCCGACTCTCCTCCGGTGTGAACCGAGCACAAATCGGTCCGGTACGGTCCGTGGTCGACTGGGCGCCGCCAAACGACGCATGCTGGATCCGCTCAAAGGCTCGCGCCCGATAGGCGTCTTTTTCGTCAAAGGGCGCTTCGTGATATCGGAGATAGTCCCGCAGTGCACGTAACAGTCGGACCGGGCCACGGAGCTGCCCCACACGTTCGAAGGGCGCCTCAACGACCCGCACCGACGACAGATCACGCAGCGCCTCAGGTAGCCCAAGCCGCTGCCCGTCCTGATCGGTCACCCCCAACGTAACGCGATGCCCGCGACCGACACGGTCGGCCACCACTCGGTCGAAGTGCCTGACAAATCCCAGCGTGTTGATTACGAAGAGGACTCGCATGCGGGGGTACGTGCCGACGAATACTGCGTCGCGTTCAGCTCCCGGTTCGGCGTCAACGACTCACGCCGACCCTGGTGCCTTCATCCCTGAATAGAGTGCGATGTGGCCCTCGACAATTCGACGACGAGCCGCCTCGTCCGGCGCGAGTGACCACTCGCCTCGCTGCGACGTCCCACCCAAGGCGATGCCATCGGACCGAGGCATCATGTGGAGTCCAATACCCGGTTGCGGTGTTAGGCCACCCTGGGTTCGGTAGGTGATTTCTGGCTGGGGCACAAGAAAGGTCAGCTGACCCTTGGCGGGTGTCAGCTGGTCATCGCCGAACAGCTCCCGCGCCCCCAGCCCGGTACAGTTGACGAGGAGGGGCTCAGAGAGTGTCATCAGGTCCTGGGGTTGGACGAACGAGCGGATGACAATGCGGGCCCCAAACGCCCGCACCTCCTCGACCATAGCCGGCAGATAGATGGACGGCTCGATCCGCAACGTCAGCTGACGCGTGGCATACCGCAGCGAAAAAGGATGCTCGCCGGGCCCGAGCACCTCGCGCGGACCACGCAAACGCGGCGGCAGCAACGGGCTCTGATCACGAACCCCATCATCCGACGCATCGGCTGGTGGCTCGTCTGACGTGCTGTAGGTGTCGACCCAGGACACGCCATACCCACGACCGACCATCAGCTGCCACTCTCGGTAGGCCCACTCGGCAACCTGGCGAAACTGTGTGTCAAATGCCGCGGTGCGGAGGTCGGGATCGACAAGCCCCGAGGTCGGGGTGAACCCGGCCAGCGCCATGTTCGACGTCGTGTCAGGGGGAATGGACTTCGCGTAAATCGTGACGTCGAATCCCCGTCGCTGCAACTGTCGAGCTGTCGCCAGACCCACCGTCCCGCATCCGATCACGGCTGCCCGGCGGTTCTCGTCGTCGAGCGCCAGCTCAGCCGCTGCCGCACCGCATCCCCATGAGAGCGAGTGCCCTGTGCCCCCATGACCATAATTGTGGATGAGGAGCTTGGCGTCGAGCTTGGACGCACGCAATACGAAGCCACCCGGCCGATACGGCCGAAGGCCAACCGTAGTCCGGATGACCCGATCCCACGAGGCCTTGACCAGCGGAAGTCTCACACGACCGAGGTCACCGGCCGGGTCCGCTGACCTCGTGGCGCATCCGGTGAGACCAAGCCCGAGCGCGGCCCACCCGCCGGCCTTCACGAGCGTACGTCGATCCATCGTGGTTGACACGTGGGTGCTTATCCCCGCTTCCTCGCGAGCCCACGCACGACCGACGACGCATTGATGACGCCGTCCCTCTTGTATCGTTCGTGGTTGTTCTCGATATCGCTCAGCTTATACCGGTAGTTGACCATAATGCCAAGCGACTGTCGCATCCCGTTGCTCGACGTATCCGCGAGCCAATTGAGTCGTTCCACGCGCGCCCCGTTTGCGAAGTGAAAATGCGCCACAGAGTCGCGCGCGAACCCGGTTCCGCGTTTTTCTCGAACGAGATACGTGGCGCACAGCCGAAGCAGGGGCGTTTTCAACGCCTGCGAGAGACCGGGCACCTCACACCACCGGGGGGTCCGAAGCATGGCCCGCAGGGTCTCGGCGTCCTGCTCTCTCGCTAACGGTCCCAGCGCTTTTCGTTCGGAGGCGGTCAGAAGAGGTGTGTCGCGCGCCTCGTCGAGCGTCTCAGATAGCCACCGCGCGAACGAGGGAACCGGAGACAACGTGGAAAACGTCTTCAAATTCGGGAATCTCCTGGCGAGCACGTCCGCCACTCGCTTGATCAAGAAGTCCCCAAAACTCACGCCTTTGAGCCCAGCCTGCGCATTCGAGATGGAATAAAACAGCGCCGCATCGGCCGCGTCCGCTTCGAGCACCGGGGACGACGCATCCAGGAGCGTCTGGATATTGTCGGGCATCCCCTTGACGAGCTCGATCCACACAAAAATAAACGGCTCCTCAGGCATGCGCGGGTGGAAGAACGCAAAGCACCGACGGTCGGTCCGCAGACGGTTTTTGAGATCCTCCCAGCCTTGGATGCGATGGACGGCCTCGTAGTGGATGAGCTTCTCCAGTAGCGAGGCCGGTGAATCCCACTCGATCCGCGTCAATTCGAGAAAGCCAACGTCAAACCAGGAAACCAGCAACGACTTGAGCTCGTCCTCGAGCACATCCAACGACGGGTCCTCGCGGCGAAATTCCAACAAGTCAGCCCGCAGGTCGACCAGAAACTTCACCCCCTGTGGGAGGGCCGTGAACCGGCGATAGAGTGTGACCCGCGGCGAGCGAAGCGCGATTCGGAGCACGCGCTCGGCGTGTTGACGTGCGCCCTGATCCGTTGCCTCGTTGAACCCCGCGATCGCCTCCTGGACGGGTCTCGGGTCGCCCGGGGTCTCGGCCGCGAGCAGACCCAGAAAACGGCGGCGGGCGTCCCGGGTGAGCGAGAGATACGTCTCTCCCAGG